>CAXMPV010000103.1:0-6577 GCA_964195175.1 uncultured Thermodesulfobacteriota bacterium
ACGTACCACAAGAGGTTATTTTTACAGCCAATGCCCTTTTAACTATCCCACCTACCGGAAGAACATTAAACGACCTTGGTATAAAATCAGGTTTGTGGAATGCTCTTGAAGAAGTTGTACAGGAGGATCAGGTTTTCTGGTATGACCATCCTGTTCAGATAGGTGTTGAGCCGGATAGGAATGAAATTCTCTATGGTCTCCACCATCTGTCTGAGTCACTTCTTTATGAGAAGGAATTGAAGAACGCAACGGAGAAAGACGAGTTAACGGTTATACTATCGGCGTCTGTTACACACGAGGGGCTGCAGGGTATTGTGAAGGAATATATCGAGTACGAACTCGAAAAAGCCCATGACTTACCAGGACTCAAGGTATATCTTTTTACGGAGGCGGAAACAGCCGGATTGATCCATGAGATTCTTGTTCCTGCAGCAAACAAGTATTTTGGTGATATAAAGGATGCAGCATCTCTTTTAAGGGAAGTTGTGGGTGTTAATGGGAAGTATGGAAGGCACTATAGCTTTCTCAAGGCTGTAACCGCCTTCTGGCAAGTTTTTGTAGATCCTGATAAGAGAGCAACGTTTAAGATTGATCTTGATCAGGTATTTCCACAGGAAAAGTTGCTTGAGGAAACAGGAAAGAGTGCATTTCAGCATATGATGTCTCCTCTTTGGGGTGCTGAAGGTATTGACTCTCAGGGGAATCCTGTTTATCTCGGTATGATGGCAGGTGCATTGGTAAATGAAAAAGATGTCAGCACTTCACTGTTTACGCCTGACATAACATATCCATCTACACCTTTCAGGGGTGAAGATACTGTTTTTTGTAGTAAGATACCACAGGCTTTATCTACTTTGTCTGAGATGATGACAAGGTATGGTATGGGAGATATTGATGGTAGTAATTCGTGTATATCAAGGATACATGTAACGGGCGGTACGAATGGAATTTTAATTGACGCCTTGAGAAGATATCGTCCTTTTACTCCTGTATTTATAGGAAGAGCAGAAGACCAGGCTTATCTCCTGTCTGCCTTATTCCCCAGAGGTAAGGAGCCGGCTCTGAGATATTTTCATAATGATGGTCTGTTCATGAGACACGACAAACATGCTTTTGCTGAAGATGCTATAAAGGCTGCGGCTATAGGGAAGATAGTGGGTGACTACGAGAGGATATTGTTCTTCTCCGGTTATGCAAGGATACTTTCGTCAGATATAGATAAGGTTAAAAGTATGATAGATCCGTTTACCGGGAGTTTTGTAAGTCTCCTTTCTCAAAATCTTGCATATCTTCGCCTTGCACTCAAAGCAGCTGAATTCTTTTCCACAAAGGATGAAGAGAGTGAATATAAAGGTTTCGCACTTGTTGAAACGGGGACTAGAAGGTTGCGTGCTAGTATCCAGGAAGTGTCCACGGGAGATGGAAATGGACTTAAGGAAAGATATAGAAGAGAGCAGAAAGCCTGGGACCTTTATTATGATATTCTTGACAAAATTGAGAGTGCCCTGAAGGAAGAAGATCCATTCGCTTTAGAATTGAGAGAAAGAGCGGAAAAGCTAGTTATAGGTGCTCGCGTTATTACAGGTGGAAACTGATAGTTTGAATGAAGGTGTATAATAGGGCATCTAACTCAGAAAACTCAAAAAAACTGGATTTGTAATTGGTTTTTTGATACCATATATGCCGATATATCTTATTTATTATAGTATAAACGTCATATAAAAGGAGAAAAAGGGATGGACAAGAAAACCAAAGATAAGAAAGGTAAGTCTATGTCATGCTCCTTTTGCGGTAGAAACTATAATGTTGTCAAAAGATTAATACAGGGTGACCGCAATGTATACATTTGTAATGAATGCATTGAGGCTTGCTTCACCCTTATACAAAAAGATAAAGAGAGAACTTCATCTAATATAAAAAGGGAAATACCAACTCCGGCATATGTCAAGGAACGTTTGGATGAATATATTATAGGGCAGGAAAGGGCAAAAAGAGTATTAGCAGTAGCAGTTCATAATCACTACAAAAGGTTGGCTTCAGAAGTTACTGATGATGGTGTGGAGCTGGAAAAAAGTAATGTCCTTCTTGTCGGGCCCACAGGTTCCGGAAAGACCTTGTTGGTTAAAATACTTGCAGAAATCCTTGACGTGCCATTTGCTATTACTGATGCGACTACTTTTACTGAAGCGGGTTATGTTGGTGAGGATGTTGAAAATGTACTTTTAAGATTGCTGAGGGATGCTGATTTTGATGTGGATCGAGCACAGCAGGGGATTGTCTATATAGATGAGGTAGACAAGATTGCAAGAAAGGATCAAAGCGCGTCTATCACGCGAGATGTTTCCGGTGAAGGCGTACAGCAATCACTACTTAAAATGTTTGAACAGTCTATTATCAATGTGCCTCCACAGGGAGGAAGAAAGCATCCGGAGCAGAAATATATACAGATGGATACTAAGGATATTCTGTTTATTTGTGGCGGAACCTTTAGTGGTATAGAAGAAATAATAGGAAAAAGGATAGGCAAAAAGGCAATAGGATTTGGTGCTAAGATGGATCAGGCAGCGAATAAATCTACCGGCGAGATTCTTTCTGAAATTAAAATGCATGACTTAATCGAATATGGCATGATTCGCGAATTTATTGGCAGACTTCATGTGCTCACTACGCTGATGCCACATAGCCAGGATGACTTGGTCAGGATTATGCTGGAGCCTAAAAATGCTATCGTAAAGCAGTATCAAAAGATCTTTGATATGGAAGATGCAGTTTTGGAATTTCCAAAAAAAAGCCTTGGAGGAAATAGGTAAGATGGCTCTGGAACGAAAGACCGGGGCCAGGGCCTTACGTTCTATTTTTGAGGGTTTTATGCTGGATACTATGTTCGATTTACCTACAGAAGGGAAAGGATCGACTTATGTAGTAACGCCAGAAGTTGTAGTAGGAGAAGCTTCCCTTATACCGAAAAAGCTTCGCAAAAGCGCATGACGTAGCCGCCTTCCTCAATGACAAAGTCGGCAGGGCCAATTATATTAAAAGAACCCAATCTGGCCGAACGAGAACCAGGCAGTAGTTATCATATATCTTCACAAAAGGTTTGCTTTTACACTATTTCTCTTCATATCCATCCAACCCAACTCACTAATGTTACCACTCTTATTTGATGTTGAATTGAGAAGACAGTATGTTAAAATCTCATTTAGCTCGATTCATTCTTAGTGTCTTTTATTTTGCTTAAGTATTTGCAGTTTCAGGGTTTATACTGGGTAGTAGTCTCTCTGGAAACAGCGGTTGCTAGATTCCGAAAAATGCAAGCCTTCCCTGAAGGAAAAGCAGAGACATGCTTTTTAAAAAGAGTTAAAAACTTTTTAAGGTTGTGAACTATGAAATCAAAATTCGTTATCAGAATAGGCTCTATCTGTATCGGTGTTGTGGTAGTCGCGGTTCTGGTGTTCAAACTAACAGTCTGGAAGGATGAACCTGATGCATATCTTAAAGATTCGAATAAAGATAGAAAAATATACTATGGTTCACAGGTAAATAATCTACAAAGAAAAGGTAGAAATATTGAAAACAGGCATAAGGTATATTCAGGTAATTACCGGAAAGATTATGAGGCTGTTCCTGTTGAGGCAATACGGGTTAAAAGGAGCAATATTGAAATTTTCTTAGTTAATAATTGCACTCTTGAACCGGAGAAGCAGGTTGATGTCGTAGCAAAGACTTCCGGTATCGTCTTAAACATCCTGGTGGAAGAAGGTGACTATGTGAAATCTGGTATGCCACTTGTAAAACTTGATGATGATGAAGCTCTGTTGGCACTCAGAGAAGCAAAATTAAAGAAAGAGAATGCCGAAAGGGTTTACAAAAGTTCTTCGGACAATTTCAATGAAAATATTATCAGCAAAGAAGAATTCGAAGACAAAAGATTCCAACTTGAGATTGCGACTATAGAGCTTGAGAGGAAACAGTTGGAATATGAATATACTACAATAGAGTCTCCTATCGATGGCGTTATAGTTGAAAGAAATATCGAAGAAGGCTATAACATCGAGAATGATCAGATGGTGTTTAAGATTGCAGATTTTGATCCAATACTGGCAAGGATTTACATTCCAGAGAAGGATATTAACAAGGTAGTAGAAGGGCAAATGGCAAGAGTAGTTTCTGAATTTCTGCCCAATGTAGAATTCAAGGGAAAGGTAAAAATGGTAAGTCCTGTTGTTGACCCGGAAAGCGGTACAGTTAAGGTAACAATAGAGATGGGCGACTTATCAGGTGGCGCTTTGAGGCCGGGTATGTTTGCTTCTGTTTTTACGATAGTAGATCAACATCAGGATGCCCTGCTAATACCAAAGAAAGCGCTAATCATGGAGGCAGAAGTCGATGAGGTATTTGTTGTGAAAGATTTTGTTGTATTGCGTCTGAGCCCTGACATGATTAAAGGTTTGACTGTGGGTGACCGCGTTGTATGTGATCAAAAAAGAGATGGCTCGTCACTGAGTGGAGAGATTGTGGACATCGCCAGAAACTATGAAGATGAGTCAATATACAATGTTACTATTAAAGCAACAGAAGCACTAAGTGGAAATATAAGTAATGAATTCGAAAAGGTCTCCTTCTTTAATAATCATGAGGCTCTCGTATTAGAGGTAGAAAATGCAGGATTTGATATGGGAACCAGGGCGTTTAAGACAAAAATATCACTTGGATTTAAAGAAGGTAATTATGTCGAAGTACTCGCCGGCCTCGGAGAAGGTGACAGGGTTATTACTGTCGGTCAAGATGACGTTGGCCACGGCGCAGATGTTGCAATTATTAACGAAGAAGAGGGTGGTGGCGAAGCAGCTGTATTTGGGCCACCATAGCAAACAGGTGAATTTTCATTTCAGTCATTCCTCATAATAAACTATGATTCAGGGTTTTAGGATTGCGATTTAAAAAACCTGACAAATACGCTTAGTCGGATTTAATCAAACCATGTTTTGGTTGAGCCTGATGGCAAATCCCAAAATTGTAAATCTAAAATCATTTTTTTGTACTTTCATCACTGATTACAAATTAAACTTAAAAAGCATAGGAGTATAGATATTGAAAATAGTTGAATTTTCAACAAGAAGACGAGTTACTGTTGTAATGTTGATGGCCACTCTTGTTATCTTCGGTTTAATCTCCTATAAACGACTGCCTATAAACCTCCTGCCGGATATTTCTTACCCGACACTGACAGTGAGGACCGAATATCCCGGTTCTGCACCCAGTGAAATCGAGAATCTTATTTCAAAGCCGATTGAAGACGCCGTGAGTGTTATCTCGGACGTTATACGTGTGAGTTCCAGATCAAGATCTGATGTCTCTGAGGTAGTAATTGAGTTTGCGTGGAAAACCAATATGGACTTTGCCTCGATGGATGTACGTGAGAAACTGGACCTGGTAGACCTGCCGGATGATGCAGAGAGGCCTGTTCTGATGCGCTTTGACCCATCTCTTGATCCTATTATGAGGTTGTCTCTCTATGGGGACGAAAACCTTATTACACTTCGTATTCTGGCGGAAGATGAACTCAAACCAGTTCTTGAGGGTTTATCGGTAGAGAGTGGAATAACTGGCGCAGAGACTGTCAGTGGCGTTGCTGCCGTAAGAGTAAGTGGTGGGTTAGAGGAGGAAATACACGTTGATTTAGAGGAAGCCCGGCTGGCAAATCTGGGTATACCAATTTCTCTGGTAATCGAACGTCTCAGTGAAGAGAATATCAACCTTACCGCCGGAAATATTAAGGAGGGAGAAGTTGAATATATTGTAAGAACTTTTAATGAGTTCAGGCAGATAGAAGAGATAGATGACATAGTCATAGATTTTAGAAATAAAGTTGCCATTAAGATAAAAGACGTTGGAAGTGTAAGTAAAGGTCATAAGGAACGTGATGTAATAACCCGCATAAATGGAAAAGAGAGTGTGGAAGTTGCTATATTTAAGGAAGCCGATGCAAATACGGTTACGGTTGCAAGATTAGTGAAGGGACGGTTAAGTGGAATAGAAGAAAAAATGAGGAAGTTTTCTGACTCTATTAGATTGGACATAACCTTCGACCAATCCAGATTCATTGAAAGCTCAATAAAAGAAGTAATCTCCACTGCTCTCTGGGGTGGCATTTTAGCGGTAATAGTTCTCTTTCTATTTCTAAGAAGTATTAAGAGTACTATGATTATCGGACTTGCAATACCCATCTCCGTTATATCAACATTCTTCTTCATGTATATATCTGGAGTATCACTGAATATAATGTCATTAGGCGGTCTGGCGCTAGGTATCGGTATGCTTGTAGATAACGCAATAGTTGTACTCGAAAGCATAGACAGGTATCATAAAAGCGGACATAGTGCAATTGATTCTGCTATTAAGGGTGCAGGTGAGGTTGGCGGGGCCGTAATTGCTTCTACTCTCACAACTATATGTGTCTTTGTGCCCATAATTTTTGTTAAGGGTATCGCTGGTCAATTGTTTACTGATCAGGCACTCACCGTGACCTTTTCACTCCTGATCTCGCTCCTTGTTGCTATTACGCTGATTCCGATGT
>CAXMPV010000104.1:0-6525 GCA_964195175.1 uncultured Thermodesulfobacteriota bacterium
TGCTTGCTGATTTGCGTAACTTTATCGGGATAATGTACCAGTTTGAGATATCCGTTATTAATAAGCCACTCGTTTATACAGATCCCACCTTCCATCATCATGGCACCGTGGTCTGACACGATCAAGGTAACGGTGTCATCGTCCAACAACGTGAGAGTGCGGCCAATTTCATCATCCACATATTTGTAGTAGTCAAATATAACATTCTCATATTTATTACCCGGCTGGTATCCCGGATGCCTGTCATCAAAGAACCTCCAGAAGGCGTGTTGTATCCTGTCTGTTCCCATCTCCACCATCATTAAGAAATCCCAATCTTCATTTTGTATGAAGTGCCTGGTAAGTTTAAACCTCTTTTTTGTCATTTCATAGATTGTATGTAAAATCTGCTCTTTTTCCACTCCTCTGAAATCTTTTACATCCAGTATGTAGCCGTCTGAAACTCTTTCCACCTCATGCCTCAACCCGTCAGGCCAGGTATACTGATGGTTTTTATCCGGTGTAAGGAAGCAGCTTATCATTAATCCATTGTGAACCGGTTTGAGAGGGTATGTCAGTGGAACACCGATGATGATTGGTCTTTTGCCATGCCGCGCGAGTATGCTCCAGATGGGCTCTTCCTTGACTGTGTTAGAATCTGCAAAACGTAAACCTTCGTAATCATAATTGGCTCGGTTCCTGAAACCATAGATTCCCAGTTTGCCGGGGTTAGTGCTGGTGACCATTGATGCCCATGCCGGACACGTGATAGCGGGTATCGTGCTTTCCAGTTTGCCGGAAATACCGGTTGAGATAAGATGTTTTATATTAGGCAGATAATCAAGCCACTTATCGAAAACCAGTTCCGGTGGTGCTGCATCCAGACCAAAAATTATTACTTTACGTTTGGATAAATTCATTAACCTGTTGTAATATTTTCCAGATCATAATCAAGATTCCCTAAACCGATTTCATGAGCGTGATTGAGCTGCACGGTATAATCAATCTCCGGCCAGATATGTCTGAAATAATCTTTTCCTGTGTGTTCGTTTATTAGATCTATGGTTGCTTTTTCAACAGCTACCGGGTCTCTTGACACAACGATGCCGATATCTGAAATGTCCGGTTCAAAGGGTTCGTCCATACAGTCACAATGTTTCGTAATGTGTGTAAGAAAGTTAAAGAACGCTGCTTTCTTCCTCTTCCCTTTTAAAATGGCCAGGCAATATTCTGCGACCTTTTTCTGTAAATTTGCTGTGTCTTCATCCCATGCGATCTTAACAGCGCTAAATTGACAGACTGCCAGGCATTCTCCACAGCCAATACATTTTTCAGGATTAATTACTGCTGTATTATCTTCCATAGTAATTGCATCCGAGGGACACCATGTCTGACACACTTTGCATGTTGTACAATTTTTGCTGATAATCTGAGGTATCACACCGGAGTGCTGAGCTAATTTGCCTCCCCTTGCGGACAGGCCCATACCGACATTTTTGAATGTTGCTCCCATGCCTGCAGCAAGATGCCCTGTAACATGTGCAATTGAGATAATGACATTTGAGGCCTTGGCCACACCGGAGATATAAGCATTTTCACACAATTTTTTATTAACATTAACGATGTAATCATGTTCTCCTAATAACCCATCAGCAATAATGATGGGAGCACCGGTGTTTTCTATGGTAAATCCATGCTCATGAGCGAGCATTAAATGATCTATTGCATTGGAACGCTGCCCTACGTATAACGTATTTGTTTCAACCAGAAAAGGTTTGCCGCCGCTTAACTTTATCTTGTCTACAGCAGCTTTGATTATTGGTGGTTTCAGGTGGCCAATATTTCCCTTTTCCCCAAAACTGGTCTTTACAGCGACCATATCTCCCTGTTTGATAATGCTTCCAAGTCCGGCTGCATCGTAAAGACGCTTTACCTTTTCAGCTAATGAACCAAGTGACTCACCGCTCCTGGTTTCAACAAAAAACACCTTACTCTTTTTGGACATTTTAGATTTTGTTAACTCTTTTTTTTATCGAATTGGAAAGATAATTCTGGGGGCTTTTGTGTAGACACTTAATAGAATGACATGCTGGCGAATGATACTGTTGAATTGGTCTCATCCGCGTATTGAGAGTATTTAAGAAGTTTGCTTTGTGTGGCATAAATAACATTTAGCAGGGTATTAATAGCCGGGTATCCGCATATTTTTCTGCTGTTTTGGTCTTTCTGAATAGAATTGTTAAATCCCTCTACATCCATATTTTCTATATATTTCAGCATGTCAGTGTCATCGGAACGTAATTTGTCGAGATACGCGTCATCTTGGGTCTCCGTGTCGCCAAACCTGGAACCGACATGTGCAAGGTCTACGCTTGCAATTATACAGATTTTCTTTCCGCTCTCCTTAATTGTATCCTTGAGCAAAGAGACAAACTCTTTAAATTGATTCGTCTGCCTGGAACTAATTTCATTTTCGTCTGCTTCATCAAACGAGGAACAGAGTATCGGGACTATCTTGAAGTCCTTTTTCTGGTGATAAAGGTATTTAAGGAAAACCGCCTGGAATCCGACCGAATGTTCATCTCTGTGGACAAACTCGTCTTCAAAATAATCAGTCTTACCCTTTTTTTGTAATGAATTGAGAAAGTCTTTGTCTGTTTCTACACTACCAAACGGTGTTTCAAAGGTCTTGTCCGTCAGAACAAAAAGGTTATTAGTTCCTGTGTGTGCAATACCAAGTATTATGAAGAGATCGGCATTTGACGACTTCGCAATTTCTTTGTAGGCCCAGGCGAAACATGGCCCTCCACATCCTAAGTCGATATGCGGGGCTATTACGCCCTTCAATCCATTAGCTTTATTGAATTCTAATGGCATACCGGGCCCCTCTGCGGAGGTAAAGAAACCGTCTAATTGCATCTTAAGTTTATCTTTGTCAGCCTCATAAGCAGTACCTGCATGCGCATCCTTACGTATGGTTGAATTTCGGAAATCGTCTTTCAGCTTTTTAATGAAATCTCTGGATCGGCTGTTATCTAAAAGTAAATTCTTATCCAGCTCCGCTATTACCTGCTGGATCATATCCTGAATATCACTTTCACCAAATCTCTGTGTATATATTTTCTGTATGTCTGTTATGGAGTGATTGCCGTCAAAGTAATAGACAATGTTATCGAAAACTGCACGTGGAACAAAAGAGTTCCTGGTGTTAAACGGATCTCTAAAGCATATGTACTGCTTTCCGGATAACTCATGGGGGAATGCATCTATTTGTTGACGTAATTTTGGATATTCCAGACTTTAGCTCCTTTCACTCGCTAACTTTCTCATAAAAGTTAAAAGTGCCTACCCGCCTGCCAATCAGTTCGGGCAGGAAGTTTGAAGTGAGCTAAAGTTGTGGTAAAAAACAAATTTTTTATTTATTAGCTTTAGGCACTTCAAACTTCGTTGCGGCTATGCCACGTTATGTTAGAACCTTCAACTCAGCAGACAATCCTTCAGACGTCTTAGTAATTATTACATATCCGCCTTCTCGAAACATACCGGCATTGAAGGCTAAAGTGTTTTCTATTGTATCACTTCCTCTTGCCTCATGGATGTGTCCGCTCAATACAATATCCGGCTTATATTTTAAAATAAAATCGCGGACACTCTGACTCCCTACATGAGCGCCGGCTGATATAATATCAAGCTTCGTATCTTTTGGCGGCATATGCGGTACCATGATTTTAAATTTGGCGTTCTTTACCTTATCAACACCATCGAGGAGAAAAGCTTCAATCTCATCTTCGCTGAATTCGGTAGGGGTATTGAAAGGTGTCAGGTTTGAACCGCCTACACCAAATATCCCTATATCATCTTTTATGAAACCATTTCTGTGAAGATTGATACTTTTTTCTGTCAAATAATCATTAACCTCAGGCTGGTCCAGATTTCCTAATTGGGCCAATATATTCTTATTGTACTTCATTATTTCTTCGATTACTTTTTCAGCCTCTTTTCGCCCATTAAAGTTAGTCAAATCACCGGTAACTATTACAAGGTCTGCATTCTCCAGCTCATCCTTCAAGGGTATCAAATTGCTGAAATCTTCATGAATGTCGCCAAAAGATATTATTTTCATCTCTGATTTTAATTCAAGGAGGATAAAAAATTGTAAAATTATTATAAGTCACCTGAATTCAACATATTAACAGTCCAGAAAAAAATGTTCAAGATATTCTTTTCTGGACTGTTTTGTGTTGACGCTAAAAAGGAGTTTTGATAGTATTAAAATTTTATAGAGGTTACGGAATTAATATACTAACTCAAGTTGTATTAACCTTTTAAATATAGGAGAGAACAGCACATAAGTGTTGATCTTCCCGTCAGATAAATAGATGAAAAAATATTGTTTGTCCATACTCGTTTTAACAAGTATATCAATTTATAGTTGTCTTATAGTAACTGAAAACAGAGTTGTTGATGCCAAAGAGGAGAGATCGTCCAAGAAAACATCACAGGATATTTCACCTGAGTTGAGAATCAAGATTGACGAGTGGATGAAGCTTTTATACTCAGAGGACTCCGCAATACGCACGTCTGCAGTCATTTCATTATTGGGACTTAACTTTTCCTCTGTATATGACTCGCTAATTGATATCCTTAAAAATTCCGATAATGATGATGTGCGTATTTCCCTGATTAAGGCATTTGGTTTTGCCGGTGATGACAGCAGGGCATTAGATTGTATAATTGATTTGCTTACCAGTGAAAATGAGGAGGTGAGGATTGCTTCTGCTGACGCATTGGGAAACATTAGAACAAAAAAGGCGATCGAAGAGATGGCAGACGTACTCCTGGATAATCGAAAACCAGTTGAATCCCGCATCCTTGTTACGGGTGCTTTGGCAAAGACACGTTCACGTGAGGCAGTGATGCCGCTGATAAATGTATTAGAATCTGATAATAACGATTTGCAAATTGCGGCTCATGACGCATTAGTGGAGATTACAAAACAATCTAATGGTAAAGCAAAATCTTTCTGGCAAGAGTGGTGGGATAGAAATAAGGTTAAAACAAGAGAACAGTGGCTAGAGGACATTGTTGACAAGCTGGAAGAAGGTTTTAAGACACTTAAAGATGAAAATAATCTGCTAAGGGATGAAATAGTTGAAAAGACTATAAAAATCTTAAAAACAAATAAAGAAAGTGAGAATACTAAGCCATTAATCGATGCCTTAAACAGTGAATATCAGGCAGTAAGGATTTATGCTGCAGGAGAACTGGCAAACAATAAAGACCCTGAAGTTGTCAAAATTTTTGTTGATTTGATTTCAGATGATGATACTGAGATACGCGTTCTGGCAGTAAATGTTCTCGGAAAGATTGGCGGAGTATCTGAACTGAAAGATTTAATATCGGCACTGCAGGACAAAGAAACCAGGGTAAGGGAGAGCGCAGCAAGGTCTCTGGGCAAACTGGGTAAAAAGGAAGCAGTGTTTGATTTGTTGTCCGCGTTAAGCGACTCTGCCGGCAGTGTAGTATGTGCGGCGGTAGAAGCCCTTGGTGAGCTGAGGGCCGATGAAGCGGTAGAACCATTAATCAACTTATTTTCGAGTGAAGACCCTAAGATAAGGGAATCCTCGATAGTTGCCCTTGGCAAGTTTCAGGATAACAGGGCGATTGACCCGTTGATTAATTCATTAAAAGATAAGGATGAAAGGGTCAGATGGTATGCTGCGGACACTCTGGGGAAAACAGGAACAAAAAAAGCGGTCTTGCCTTTGATTGCCTTACTTTCTGATGAGAGTGCCCGTGTTCGTGAATCCACGGCAGCGGCCTTGGGGTTTATCGGTGATGAGAGTGCTGTAGAACCATTAATCAAGCTGCTGAAGGATGTAGATAATAGAGTTGCAGAAAAAGCGGCCGATATGCTTTTATCTATAGAGTGTGAGTCTTTTGTATTGCTTGATAGTATTGTTAACTCCTTTTATGTCGAAGAAGATTACAAAAGAGCTAAAGAGATATTAAAGAAACAAATTAATAAATATGAAGGTTTGCCTGAATACGACCTTGCATTGTGGCAAAGCAAAAAAAGGTTGGCAAAATTATATTTCTCAAGTAATGATTGTCAAAAGGCAACTTTGCTCTATGAAGAGCTTGTCGCGCATTTTGATAGTAACATGGAAATAAAACATGAGCTGGTACATTGTCTGAAAGAAGCGAAACAATATGACAAACTGTTACGTTTTTTATCATTATGGATAGAAAGTTTATCAGTAGATAACCATATGTGGTGGCCTGAGATATGTGAGGTTATTGAAGGATTGTTTAAAGAGGGTTCCTTTGAAAAAGTTAGAACGCTTGTAGATGATTTCGAGAAGAAAAACCCATATCTGGGAGGTTCTGAATTAAAGTCCAGGTTTAATGATCTGAGGAAGAAAAGTATAGCAGAGATGTTACCTCAGGAAGAATAATCTTGAACATATATTAATTTTATTAAGAGTACGCAAAACACGGAATGACACAATGAAAGTTATTTCGTGTTTTTTGTATGATATTTTT
>CAXMPV010000105.1:0-6463 GCA_964195175.1 uncultured Thermodesulfobacteriota bacterium
CGATGACAAGTATCTGTTGATCTTGTCCATGATGGATTAAGGCATTTTGGAAGGCAAAAACAGGGTTTTTGCCAGGGTAAAAGCGTTATGTGGTAGGCAATGTTCTGTGCTTGACATACAATGTGATGCGTGATAATATGACAACTTTACTATACAAAATGAATTAGAATGGGTCTTGATCTTAAAAGTATAATACCGTTTACAATTGCAATATTATACGCGCTAACTATTCACGAGTTTTTTCATGCTTGGACTGCCAATAAATTAGGTGATCCAACGGCTAGATTACAGGGGCGTCTTACCCTTAATCCGTTAGCTCATCTAGACCCTCTGGGGGTGATTTGTTTCATCTTTGCTCATTTTGGATGGGGAAAGCCAGTACCAGTAAATCCCAGTTATTTCAAACATCCCAGGCGTGATGATGTGCTCGTTTCCGCTGCAGGGCCTATTTCAAATTTTGTTTCGGCACTGTTTTTTGGTTTAATATTCCAAATATTGTATAAGTTTACTGCGGTGACGCCAGATCTGTTTGAAGTATTGAAACAGTTAATAATGATTAATCTGATTTTAGCCATTTTTAATTGTATTCCGTTGTACCCCTTAGATGGTTCACATGTTCTGAAAGGGTTTCTGCCTCGCCAGATGCTTCCCGGCTACGAAAACATCTGTAGGTATGGTCCATTTATTTTACTTGGGGTGATTTTGCTGGGGAATTTTGCTCATATACCGATATTGTCTTATATTATCTGGCCGCCAACAATATTTTTTGCGAATCTTTTTATGACCTTCATGCTCCACTGATCAAGCCAAATGCAGACAGAATATAAAATTGATCTTGATACTTACAATGGGCCACTGGACCTGCTGCTTTATTTGATACGCAGGGAAGAGGTTGATATATATGATATACCGATTACTAAAATTACCAATCAATACATGGCCTATTTAAATGAATTGCAAAGTATAGATATTGGGCTGGCTGGAGATTTTCTTGTTATGGCTTCAACATTAATGTATGTAAAATCTCAAACTCTTTTACCTCGTAGTGAAGTAATGGATGAGGAAGATATGGAAGATCCGAGGCTGGAACTGGTAAAGCAACTTCTGGAATACAAAAAATACAAGGAGGCCACTTCAACAATGACAAGATTGTCTGAGGAGAGGAGTCAGCGATTTTCCAGGCCGGAGGAGAGACTGATAGACGACGGAAAAGAAGAAGATGTGAAATTAAATTTGGATGACGTTGATGTATGGAAACTTGCACAGTTTTTCTCGGGTTTTATGAAACAGACTCTGGGGGATGTTATTCAGAAAATCGTCTACGACGATACTCCAGTGCATGTATACATGGATAAGGTTTTAAACAGGCTGGCCAGGGCTTCTGCTGTTTCACTTAAGGAGTTGTTGTATGAGAGTCAGGGCAGGGCGGAGCTTATAGGTTTCTTTCTTGCTTTACTGGAGTTGGTGCGATTAAAAAAAATTAAGCTTGAACAGACCCAGGATTTTGATGAAATCCAAATAACTGCAAATAATAACTAGCTAACATTCAAATGGTTTTGTCGGTAAGCATTTTGGCTTTTACCGAATAATGTTGAGGTGGCTTTAATGATTGATAAAGAACTGTTAGATATACTTGCTTGTCCGCTTTGTAAGACTGAGGTGAAACTTGAAAACGACAAGATAGTATGTACTAATTGCGGGAGACGGTATCCCGTAAAGGATGATATTCCCGTAATGTTAATAGACGAAGCGGAGTTGCCGAAAGATCAAGATAAAGGAGCGAATTGATTTCACTTTTGCTCGTAATCGGCATTTCATGAAATCTATACGGTGTGCTTGCCCGTACAGGATTAGACGGGGATTCTGAGGATAGCCTTCTGTCGCGATAGCGACTTAACTTGTAACACGTACGTATTTAATAAATACTTTTTATATTTTTTATTCTAGGAAGTCTGGGGAACAGGTAAATGGATAAGAGAGCATTAATAGCTTTATTCCTATGTGGAATCATAATGCTTTATTTCTTTAATTCGATGAAGCCGGCTGAGGAGTCTGGTGAGAAGGGTTCGGGAGAAGTTGTAGAAGAAACTTTTGAGCAGGGAGAATTCGAGAATGAAATAAATACCGGGGTAGAGGTACAAGACCGAAAGGTTGAAAAGATCGTTCAAGACGATACAGATTTGATGGACTATATATTGATACAAAACGATGTGATGAGATCTGTGTGGACAAATGAAGGAGCTGCGCTAAGGTCTGCAATACTGCCAGAATTTCAAAATCCTGAAAAAACAGGAACATTGGAGTTGCTAAAGTCGTCAAAACCAGATTCTCTGCCATTAAGTATTGAATTGATGGATGATAAAAGATATCAATCAAAAACCCGTAGATATAAGGTGATTGAAAAAGGCCCTGACAGGGTTGTTTTTGCTGCACTGCTAGAGAATGGAATTCAAATAACTAAGGAGATTTCTTTAAAAAGCGGTAATTACTATTTTGATGTGGCCATTACTTTGCAGAACACTACTGAGTCTGATATTCGTGCATCATACTCAATAACGGCTGCAAATGGTGTTTATCCTGAGGTAAGCAAAACTTCCCGCCTTGCATCAATAGTTGGGATAGATGTGGGTAAGGGGGGTAAGACTAAGACGAAGATTGTGCATACAGAAGTAAAAAATATGCCGTACAAAAATGAATCTGTTGGTATCGAATTAGCCGGTATTACTAATAAATATTTTACGGTTGCTTTAAAGCCTTTGGCAGGCTGTAGAGTAGTTGCGGCGACAGCTGAGTCATTTAATAATCCTGACCTGGTTTACAAGGAGCACAATGCGAGTGATTTCAATGTAGAACTTCATACTTCAAAAATAGCGATACCGCCGCAGGGTGAAAAACGGCATGATTATGTTTTCTATCTTGGACCTAAAGAGACAAAGGCGTTAAATCAATGCGAAGGGCTTTTGTCGATTTTAGATTATGACTATGGGATGATGAGGTCGATATGTAAGATACTTGTGAAAATACTGAATACGGTGTATGGCGTTATTCCAAATTATGGAGTTGCCATACTGGTACTTACCTTTTTAGTAAAGTTGGTACTCTTTCCTTTAACGAGAAAAAGCCAGATGTCGATGGTCAGAATGCAGCAGTTGCAGCCTCTTATCGCCCAGTTAAAAGCAAAACATAAGGGTGATAAGAAGAAGGTGGGACAGGAACAGATGAAGCTGTTTAAGGAACATGGGGCGAATCCCATGAGTGGTTGTCTTCCCATGATGCTTCAAATGCCGGTATTTTTTGCTTTGTTCAGGACGCTCCAGTCCTCCTTTGAGATGAGGCAGGCACCTTTCGTGGGCTGGATCGGTGACTTGTCCGCAGCTGATCAACTATTCCAATTACCATTCACCTTGCCGATTATTGGGGAATGGTTTAATCTTTTACCTATATTAATGGGTGTTGCGTCATTTGTACAAATGAAACTAACACCGAAAAATACCGCAGGGGATGATCCTCAGGCAAAAATGCAACAGAGAATGATGCAGATGATGCCGCTCATGTTTCCTATCATGCTCTATAACTTTGCTTCAGGACTTGCCCTTTACTGGACAACGAGTACAATCATCAGTATAGGTGAACAGGTGCTAATCAGGAGAAGTGTTAAAAAGCTTGATGTCTACTATAAAGGGAAAAGAGTGATTGATGCTAAGGCGAAGGTAAAAAAATAAGAGCTTACCTCAACAGATAAACGGAAATCATGTCTTTTGGTCTCAACGACTGTATATTGGCTATATCCACGCCTTCCGGCCACTCTTTCAGGGCTATTATCAGGCTTAGTGGCAAAGATGTCTTCAGCTATTTGAGGGGTCTCTTTGCGCCTGGTGATATCAGAGAGATTGCATGCGAGAAAGGCTTTAACTCCTATCATAGCAACATTTATCTTGAAAAGGAGCAGGTTAGTATTCCTGCTTCTATTTATACTATGAGGTCTCCCAATTCATATACGAGGGAAGATGTTGTAGAAATTCATACCTTTGGTTCGCCTCCTCTGCTCGATATGCTCATGGAAACACTGCTTTCGTCAGGAGAAGAGAAAACTGACAAAGAAGGCAATACAGAAGTAATGAGAGGTCTTCGGATTGCGGAACCGGGTGAATTTACCAAAAGGGCATTCCTGAATGGAAGAATAAGCCTTGCCGAGGCGGAATCTGTAATGCACGTGATACGGTCCCGGACAGATTCAGAGTTGTTAATGTCAGTTGCCAACATGAAGGGTAAGCTGACTGAGTTGATGCATAAGGTACAGGAGGAATTGGTGAATCTCTGTGCCAAGACAGAGGCTGCCATTGATTTCTATGATCAGGACATTGAATTGATCTCATCTGGTGAAATCAAGAAAGAACTTGAGCAGGTCAAAGAGAGATTGTGCATGGTTAGCGGGGATGGGCAGAAGCCAATAATTTCTCATTATGGTGTAAAAATGGTACTCATTGGCTTGCCCAATGCGGGTAAATCGAGCTTGTTTAATAAATTATTAGATCGTTCAAAAGCGATAGTTACGCAGGTTCGAGGCACGACTAGAGACGTGCTGGAAGCTGATATGGTTCTAGAAGGAATAAATCTCCGAATGAAAGATACTGCGGGGGTTGCGCATGGTGGTGGTGAATTAGAGTCTCTGGCTGCACAGAGAACATATGGTTCCATGGATGACGCACAGATTGTGTTATTTGTTATAGACGGGTCTGTACCGCTCTGTGGTCAGCAGATAGAGCTTTTCGACTCTATAGCTACCAGGAATAAGATAACCGTAATTAATAAAACCGATCTTAAGCAAAATGTTTGTTATGAAAATCTTCCATCGCAGGTGAAGGACTTTCCGGTGGTTAATACATCTGTACTTACTGGTGAAGGATTGGATAGATTAAAAAACACAATAGTTTCTGAAATTCTTGAAAGTAACGTTGATATTTCTGCGTCAGATATAGTTTTTACTATGAGGCAGAAAGTAGTAATCGGTAAAGCGATTGAGATTATAGGGCAAATATCAGATTCGCTGGCTGAAGATGTCGGTTACGAGCTTATAGCAATGGATCTGAGAAGGGCTGTAGACACTATCGGCGAGGTCACCGGAGAGGTTGTAACGGATGATATTTTAGATGTTGTATTTTCGACATTTTGTGTTGGAAAATAAAACTTTTTTATTCCTGTAATTCCGCTTGACATTCTATATGTAGTATGGTAGCGTACCGAAACATCCAATATGTTGACGTTTGGGTGTCACTTTTAACGTCTGTAATATTTTCAATACTATACCATTATGAAGTGCTTATTTTGTAAAATTGACGATGATAAAGTTATTAATTCAAGGGCATCAACCGATGGGTTGAGTGTAAAGCGAAGGAGGGAATGTTTAAATTGCGGCAGACGGTTTACAACGTACGAGAGGGTTGAAGAGAGTCCTGTAAGAGTGATAAAAAAAGATGGCAGCAGGATTAATTTTGATCGTAATAAGATATTATCAGGGTTACTCAAGGCGTGTGAAAAGAGGCCGGTATCAACAGATTTACTTGAAACCGTTGTCTCTGAAATAGAAAGTGTAATATACGATAAGTTTGAGAGGGAGGTTGAGACAACATCTATTGGTGAACTTGTTATGCAGCATCTCAGGATTTTGGATAAGGTTGCTTATGTCAGATTTGCGTCAGTCTATAGAGAATTTAAAGATATAAACGAATTTATAAATGAACTAACACCTTTGATGCATTCAACAAAAAAAACAAAACAGAATAAAACAAAACAGGATAAAATAAAACAGAATAAAACAGAATAAAACAAGTAAGAATGGGGGGTAATAATACAATGGCAGTAGAAACAATTCAAAAACGTGATGGTAGGATGGTGGCATTTGATGAGAGCAAGGTAGCAGATGCTATTTTTAAAGCGGCAAAAGCTGTTGGTGGTGCAGACCGATCTATTGCGACAGAGCTTGCGAGTGTTGTTACCCATTTCTTACAAAAAAGATTTGAAGAGAATATTCCCGGCATTGAGGATGTCCAGGATTTGGTTGAAGAGGTTTTAATAAAAAACGGACATGCAAAGACGGCAAAAGCCTACATTTTATACAGAGAAGATAGAGCGAAGGTACGTAAATCGCTTCGCGTGAGGAAACAAGTCCAGAAAAGTGGCGATACAACCGATGCGGCTCTAATGGTTGACCTTGTTTCAAAAGATGAATCGTTTCCTTGGGACAGGGCGAAAATTGCGTCAGCGCTGGAGAAAGAGGCGGATTTGTCAGATTCCGTATCTCAGGTAATTGCAGCGGCTGTTGAGAGACGTATTTTTTCTTCCGGCCTTAACAGGATATCGACCTCTTTAATCCGGGAGTTAGTGGATAACGAACTCTTTGAGAGAGGCTACAACGCAAAACTGAAAAAGCAGGCCAGTCTCGGTATGCCAAAATATGATATTG
>CAXMPV010000106.1:0-6418 GCA_964195175.1 uncultured Thermodesulfobacteriota bacterium
ACCAATAACTACATCGCCTACGCCAATGCCCTTCCCATCTATTATCTTGTTTCTTTCTATAACACCGACTGCGAATCCGGCTAAATCATATTCGCCATCATGATAAAAACCAGGCATCTCCGGGGTTTCTCCTCCCAGAAGGGCACATCCTGCTTCACAACACCCATTAGCGATGCCGTGAAGAACCTCCTTCATTTTCTCCGGTATCATCCGACTGCTCGCCATATAATCTAAAAAAAACAGAGGCTCAGCTCCCAGCACCAGAATATCGTTAACACACATGGCCACCAAATCTATTCCTATCGTATCGTGCCTGTCCATCATAAAGGCGATCTTCAATTTTGTCCCAACGCCATCTGTAGATGCTACCAATACGGGATGTTGGCGATTTTTTGAGAACAGTTCCGAGTCATGATTTAACGAAAACAGGCCGGCAAACCCACCAGGGTTTTCTATAACCCGCGGACCAAAGGTTCTGCGTAACTGTTGATAAATATCAGTAGTAAACTTACCCTTTGCCTCAATATCAACACCCGCATCTTTATAACTAATTCCAGCCATATTTATACCGTAATTTTATTTTTATTTACTGGTTCTTTTTTAATCTTATTCTTCGCAACGCTTTTATCAGACACAGGATAATTGCCGGAAAAGCATGCAGTACAATAATGATTACGCGGAGAAGTCGTACAGCCCAACATTCCCTCCGGGCTCAGATAACCCAGACTGTCTGCTTTTAAGAAAACCATTATTTCTTCAAGTGTATGGTTGGCTGCAATAAGCTCATCCTTACTCTGAAAATCAATTCCATAACGACAGGGAAACTGATGTGGAGGGCAACTGATCCTCAGATGTACCTCAGTGGCACCCGCCTTACGTAAAAGCTTTATCCTGGATTTTGCAGTAGTTCCACGCACAATAGAGTCATCGATCACCACTACCCTTTTACCCTTAACAACCTCCGTAATCGCATTAAGTTTAAGCTCAACTTTCTTATGCCGAATTCCCTGCTCAGGCTGTATAAATGTCCTTCCAACATAGTGATTCCTTATAAATCCACGATCTAATGGTATACCCGACTCTTCCGAATAACCCATTGCGGCCGAATTTCCTCCCTCTGGAACAGCAATTACAACATCAGCATCCACAGGAAACTCTTTTGCAAGTCTCACTCCAAGCCGTTTTCGAAAAAGATGAACGTTATCGCCAAAGAGATTACTATCAGGGCGGGCAAAATAGATTAACTCAAATATACAATAGGCTGGTTTGATCCGCCTTGGAGAACAAAATTTTTCACTTTTCAGGCCATCCTTGTTAATGTAAACCACTTCACCTGGTTCAACGTCTCTCACAAATTCCGCACCAACCTGATCCAGAGCGCAGGTCTCAGAAGCCAAGACGTAACTATTGTTCAGCTTCCCTATTGAAAGCGGACGAAATCCATTGGGATCCCGCACACCTACCATTTCATCTTTTGTTAAGAACAGGAGAGAAAAAGCACCTTTTAAATGGTTCAATACATGAGAAAGATTTGGTTTTTCTAGATGACTTGGTTTCGCCATTAAATGCACGATGACTTCGGTATCTGAAGTTGTGTGGAAGATTGAACCATGCTGCTCGTAATCGTATCGTAGCTTACCAGCGCCCAGCAGCTGACCATTGTGTGCGATAGCAACTTCACCCTTGGCATATAATACTACCATTGGCTGCACATTGTCTATGCTGTCACTTGCACCAAAAGTAGAATATCGGACGTGGCCAATCGCATGTGGATTTTTTATCTTGTGTAAGCTCTCAGGAGTGAAGACATCACTTACTAATCCAAAGTCTTTGTGATATATTATGTGCTTACCATCAGTAGAGGCTATACCTGCGCTCTCTTCACCACGATGTTGTAGCGAATAAAGGCCATAATAGACCTTTTCTGCCGCATCATCACAATCAAAAATCCCAAATAATCCGCAATATTCTCGTGCTTTTGCCAAGGTTAAGACTCATTTTGAGAGGTAATAGTTATTCAGACTTGGATTATAACAGGACGACAAAACGTGTCAAATCAAATTAGACCAGATTAGATAAAACTTGAAGTACACGGGCTATTATGTTAAGAATTTCAGACAAAAGCGGGCAGCGCAAATCCATTATATCAACATGACAAAAAAAGACTTTCTTCATAGAATCAGGCTCTATGTATTAATAAGCAGCGGTATTACGACAAAATCAGTTATAGAAACGACAAGACTTGTCATAAATGGCGGTGCGGATGCTATTCAATTGCGTGAGAAAACAATTTCTGACAGTGAGTTCATATTGCTGGCCGAAGAAGTACGTGATATAACCACCAGAAAAGGATCCTTGTTGATCATTAATGATCGTGTACATGTTGCCAGGGAAATTAATGCGGATGGCGTCCATTTAGGCCAGCAGGATATGAGCGTCATAGAGGCAAGGAACATTATCGGCGACGAAAAGATCATTGGAGTGTCTACACATAATGTTATACAGGCAAGGCAGGCACAAAAAGATGGTGCAGATTATATTGCTATTGGCCCCATCTATCCTACCAGAACAAAAGATCATGAACCATCTGTTGGAATTGAAATAATTCGGGAAATTTCCGGAGCAGTAAATATTCCATTTATTGCCATTGGTGCCATAACCCTCGATAATCTGGATGAGGTAGTAAAGGCCGGAGCTTCAAGGATAGCAGTATGTTCGGCAATTATAGGTTCAAAAGATATCTATTCCACCACAAAGCAGTACAAGGAAAAATTAAACGGGATGCAAGCACACGGATAACAATTCTAGATAAAAGACTTACGGCAACCTAAAGGTACTATGTATATGCAAGAAAAGAAGAGTTTCTTAAAATCCGCTAAGACCGTTAGCCTCTGCACACTGTTGAGCCGGGTTTTGGGACTGGTACGGGACATAATATGCGCAAGCGTCTTTGGTACCAGCATGGCCTGGGATGCCTTTGTCGTTGCCTTCAAGATACCAAATCTCTTCCGCCGACTCTTCGGTGAGGGTGCTTTGAGCGCTGCCTTTATTCCTGTATTTACAGAATATCTTGAAACCAAAGGCAAAAAAGATGCATGGGAACTCGTAAACGTAACAGGAACACTACTCTTCATAATTCTTGGAAGTCTGGTTGTACTGGCAGAGATTTCGTTCTCTGTTATACCCACAGTTTTCTCTCTTAACAGCAAGTGGGAATTAGTATTAAACCTGTTATTGATAACATTCCCATACGTAATGTTTATATGCATGGTAGCATTTGCAATGGCGGTTTTAAATTCGCTTAAACATTTCCTGATGCCGGCCCTTGCACCTGTCGCACTGAATGTTTGCTGGATATTGGGAGTATTATTTCTTACACCTGCTTTCGGGGACACACTGGACACAAAGATATTTGGCGTTGCCGCAGTCATCCTGATAGGAGGCATGATCCAGCTGGCAATTCAAGTGCCTGCCTTAAGAAAAGAGGGAATTACCTTCTGGCCATCATTACATTTCTCACATCCCGGCCTGAAGCGTATCATGGCCCTGATGCTTCCCATAATTTTTGGTTTGGCGGTTGTTCAGATAAATGTATTGATGGACAGTTTTATCGCTATAGCCTTTGCCAAACCACCAGGTGGTGCCGAATATTTTACTCTTGCAGGAATCACAATACCATATCCCCTGGAAACAGGAGCCGCATCAGTGTTATATTATGGTGACAGGCTGATTCAATTCCCATTAGGCGTATTTGGAATAGCAATGGCAACCGCCGTATTCCCATATTTCTCCACATATGCCGCACGCAAAGACTGGGCAAACTTTACTGATACATTTAACCTGGCAATAAGGGTTATACTATTCATCGGAATCCCGGCATCTGTAGGCTTAATACTGCTGAGAAGACCACTCGTAGAATTGTTTTATGAAAGGAATGCGTTTACGACAGAATCAACCGGCAGAACATCTACCGTTATACTCTTCTATGCCATTGGCGTATGGGCCTACTCCGCCTCTCACGTAATCATACGGGCCTTCTATTCCGTACAGGACACAAAAACACCAGTAAAAGTTGGCGTTGGCATGGTGGGCCTTAACCTTATTCTCAATTTAACACTAATCTGGTTCCTTCGTGAAGGAGGTCTCGCACTGGCTACGGCTATAAGCGCAACAATCCAGATAATAATTCTGTTCGCCCTTCTACACAAAAAACTCAAGATCACCGAGCATAAGCACATCATTACATCAGCTATCAAGACATTAATTGCAACCTTTTTTATGTATGTCACATGCTGGGTAATGCTGAAGATAATGCCAACCAGTGATGGCAAACTTGTGATAAAGTCCATACGTCTTCTCACACCCCTGGCTACGGCCCTCCTGGCATTCTTCACCGTATCATTTTTACTAAAATCAGAGGAATTAAAGTATCTATACACCTCGCTACGGAAGAAAAGAAAATAGTGAAGCAAAGCCTGTCCGCCTGAATGACAAAATCTGGCAGGCAGCCAAGTTTGAAGTGACCAAAGTAAAATAGTAAGATATTCGCACTCGGATTTAGAATATTTTTTTGTTCTTCTTTTTGGTAAGTCTTTTGTTTATAATCCTTAAAACTATTTTTGAATTTAACGTATTAATCTTGAAAACCCTATAATAAGATGGCCAGAGGTCTTTCAAAATCTCCAACAAGTAATAAATTATCAGTTACATTCTTCCTTCTACTCATGGGGTTTGCATTCTACATTTCCTGTGTCGGTTTTCATGAAAGGACAAATTTCACTACCGAAAATACGGTGCGCCATTACAGTGGTGACGAGGAAGAGAACAATGACGAATCGAATTACGAGTACGACGAAAGTCTGTTACAGGAGGGGTTTTACTTCCCTAAATCGTACAGAGAGCTTCTGGATATCACCCATGTACATGCGTTTACAATTCCCCTGATCATATTCGTCATGTCGCGCATACTTTCCATGACACAGATACGCGACTGGATAAAGATTACGATTTATGGTACCGCCTTCACAGGTATCATAATGAACTTGTCAGGCCCTTTGCTGGTAAGGTTCACATCCGACGTGTTTTCCGTATCCATAATTGCATCATATTTTCTACTAGGTATCTGCTTCGTCGCGTTTATTTCAATACCGATGTATGAGATGTGGCTTAAGCCAAAAGAAGCAAATACGTAATACTTTAAAAATCTCCAATTGTTTTTCAAACATCAAATAACCAACAAACATAGTAACACACGCTAATCATGGAAATACTCGATCTTTGTGCCCTGCTTTTGAGTCTGGCGGCAATCTTCAGTTATATCAATTTCCGATTTATCAAATTACCGACTACCATTGGCGTTATGCTGATCGCAATGCTTATCTCTGTGAGCTTGGTAGTACTGGGACACTTTGGTTTCGAAGGCATTCAAAACAGGGCAACGGCAGTGTTGGAAGGTATCGATTTCAACAAAGCCTTGATGCACGGCATGTTAAGTTTCCTCCTGTTTTCCGGAGCCTTGCACGTAAATCTTGAGGATCTGGCAAGGCACAAATGGATCATCAGTATACTGGCTACATTCGGTGTAGTGATAAGCACCTTTATAGTTGGCGGCTCGGCTTGGATTGTTTTCTCGCTCATTGGGATCAAATTGCCATTTATTTACTGTTTGCTATTCGGAAGCCTTATAGCACCAACTGATCCAATAGCAGTGATCAGCATTCTTAAGAAAGCGGGAGTTCCTAAGAGTCTTGAGACCAAGATCACCGGTGAAAGCCTGTTTAATGACGGTGTCGCAGTTGTCGTATTCCTGGTTATTATGGGAATTATTGCGGAAGGTCATGACGTTACGGCCCGGCACATAATACTCCTTCTTATAGAAGAAGCAATTGGTGGAATATTTTTCGGATTTATCATTGGCTGGGTGGCATATTTGATGCTGAAGAGTGTAGACAATTATCAAGTTGAAGTGCTACTCACGTTAGCACTGGTCATGGGCGGCTATGCCCTCGCACACGCAATCCATGTTTCCGGCCCTATTGCCATGGTGGTTGCAGGAATATTTATCGGCAACAGAGGACGCCTCTTTGCCATGAGCGAAAAGACCAGAGAGCACCTGGATTCCTTCTGGGAATTAATGGATGAAATATTAAATGCCGTTCTTTTCTTGCTAATTGGCCTTGAGGTATTAGTCCTTGCGACTAAGGGAAGTTATTTAATCGCCGGCCTGGTGATGATACCGATTGTGCTACTCGCACGTTTTATAAGCGTAGGGCTACCTGTCACATTTATGCGACGCATAAGGGATTTCAGCCCTAATGCTGTAAAAATCATGACCTGGGGTGGCCTGCGAGGAGGTATATCAGTCGCCCTGGCTCTTTCAATTCCAAGCGGTCCGGAAAGAGAAGCCTTATTAACCGTT
>CAXMPV010000107.1:0-6414 GCA_964195175.1 uncultured Thermodesulfobacteriota bacterium
AGCCCACCGCTCTCTGAGTGATTAGAGAGGCATGGTAAACCCCGCTGGGAGAAAGGCTAAATAGAGAGGAATAGAGTGATCCGCTTTCAAACCTCCGGGTAAGCCGCTTGATTCCGATGGTAACATCGGAACTAGATTAATGGTCATCAAAAACAGAACTCGGCTTATAGCCTGCTTCGATTCTTAGACAATGCCGAATAGCAGATAAGTTAAGTCATTATTCGGTATTGTCTTTTCTTCGACGGTATTACAAAGATTTAATGGGATGTTCACCGCATTCGTTTTAATACAAATACCTCCTTCTGATAAATCCATCTCCAGTATTTATTTTAAATGAATTTGCATGCCCAAGAACTGTAATAAAATTATAGACAAAAAACTATCGCCATTTAAGTCTCAGAAACATATTAGTACCAAGCACCATACATAAATTGAAGTTGACACCAACACACTCCTGTGTTACTTTTTACTCAGTATTTTTTTCAGCCATTTCTTTAAATTTCTGGCTTTTTTATGGGAACCTTAGTGTTATGAAAAACATAGCGTTTATATTAAGTGCAGTACTCGTTACACTTGGCACGATTAGTAGCAATGTAGCTTTTAGTTCGGACGTTAAGTTAGATAGCAAAGTGGTAGCAGTCGTAAACGGAGATGAGATAAGCCGTGATACACTTGCTAACGTACTTATAAATATAAACGGAGCAGAAGGCCTTGAGCGGATAATAAGAAGAACTCTTGTAAAACAGGAAGCTGAAAAACGCAACCTTACAATATCAGAAGAAGAAATTGCGGAGAGAGTTGAACTACATATTAATGCCCAAATCCAACAACAAATGAAACAAGGCGGCTTGAAGGACGAGCAAGACCTTAAGCGTGAGCTCGAAAAAGCTAGTATGACATTGGAACAGTATAGAAAGAATATAGCGAAGATGTTTAAACTTACTAATGGCCAGATAGAAGCTGAGTTATTAGCGGAGAAAATTATAAGAGAAACAGTAGAAATTACAGACGAAGAGTTACATGAAGTTTTTGAAGAGCAACTCGGAGAAAAAATCCTTGCCAGGCAGATAGTATTTCGTACTATCAGAGATGCAGAAAGAAACCTTGAAAGACTTAAATCAGGAGCTAATTTTGAATCACTGGCAAAGAAAGAATCTATTGATAGAAATTCTGCTGCACGCGGAGGTAGAATGCGTCCGTTTGGACCTGAAGGCATTATGGGAAAAGCAGTAGCAAAATTGAAAAATGGAGAAATCAGTGATATAACAAAAACTGATAACGGCTACCATATAATTAAACTCGAGAAGCGGATACCTAGAAGTACTAAAAAGTTTAGTGAGGTAAAAGACGATCTTGTAAAATTTCTCACTGTGCAAAAAGTACAAACCAGGTTGAATCCCTGGCTCCTAAACCTTTCAGAAAGCGCGGATATTACAAGAAATTTACCTGATTAAGAGCCCAGTGTCAGAATTAGCAATTTTGTTCAAACACAATAAAATTGCTAATAACTAAGAAATTTTTACATTGTTAACATGGCCTTCTACGTAATCATTTATCGCTTCCAAAGCAATTAAATGTGCTATGCGTTTGTTCGAGCAAACCTTATATGCTTCTTCCTCAAAAACACTAACCAAATCCATTATCGTAAAATGCGTATTAGGTCAATTCTCTATATCTGCTTTTAGCCTGTTAGCTCTAACAGAATTTACCACTTTGTCAATAACTGATTCACTCTTCAAGTCGTATCTTAATTTTTCTACCATTGCTTCATTCCCTCCATTAAGGTTATTTTAATTTACTCAAACTAATGAACGCAATTAACGTGCCCATTGTGCAGCAAATAATTATATTGTATTGATGTATTTATAAGTTCTGAAATTCAAGCAAGTTAGAAATTAATATGAGAATAGAGCTTTGATATAAGATGAAATCTTTATGAATCTTTGTTTAAAATTTATACTCCTTCTAATTATATATTGTGCTATCTATAACAGATACATTGAAAGGCTGCGCTTATTATAAGAGACGGTTTTGGGTGCTAAGCTTGTATCATATACATTTTAAGTCTTTTAAAATTAAGGATTTAGCCTGTTATTTTAGTTGACTGTATGCTGTGTGTGGTTATAATGTGCTCTTTAGAATGGAACACATAATATATTAAACAATCATACCGTTTAGAATTAAATGTTTTAAACAACAAAAGCCCGATTATTACAAATATGCCAAAGACGGTTGCCATTATTCCTGCAAGATATGCATCTACCAGACTTCCAGGTAAATTAATTAAAAGCGAAGCCAGGGAACATACAGGTAAGTATCTTATCGAACATGTATATAGGAAAGTAATGGAGGCCAGGAATGTCCATGAGGTTATTATCGCCACAGATGATGAACGCATAGCCGAAGTAGTGCAGGGTTTTGGTGGGTGCGTTAAAATGACGTCTATAAATCACACATCTGGAACAGACAGAGCCGCAGAGATAGCATCCGATCTGGATGTAGATTTCATAGTGAACATCCAGGGAGATGAACCAGACATAAAAGGAAGTATGATAGACGAGCTGATTGATGCTATGTATGCTGAAAAGGAAGCGGTAGTCTGTACATTTGCAAATAAGATAAGGACGGTAGAAGAATTCACCGATCCTAATGTAGTAAAAGTTGTTATAGACAAAAACAGTTATGCAATGTATTTTTCCAGGGCATCAATTCCGTTCATCAGAGACGGAAATATTCATTCAAACTTTTCCACGGCAAAAGAAATATTAGATGAAGTTAATACCGATAATAATACATCATTTCATTTTTTGAAACATCTTGGTATATATATGTATCGAAAGGATTTTTTAATGTCATTTTCCAGCTTACCAGTACCAAAAGCAGAAAAGCTGGAAAAGCTGGAGCAACTTAGAGTTCTTTCAAATGGATATAAAATTAAAGTTATTGTCACACCCTGCACTTGTGAAGGTGTAGACACGCCAGAAGATTTCGAACGATTCTTGGAGAAATATCGTATATGACAAAGCATATATTTGTTACAGGTGGTGTTGTTTCTTCTCTCGGAAAAGGTTTAAATGCCGCGTCTATTGGCATGCTTTTAGAGAGTCATGGCCACAAAATAAGCCTGCAGAAATTTGACCCTTACGTCAATGTAGACCCTGGCACGATGGGCCCTTTCGAGCATGGAGAGATTTACGTTACTGAAGATGGTGCGGAAACAGATCTTGATCTGGGCCATTATGAAAGATTTACAAACGCCGTTACGAATAGGGATTGTAATTGTACTACAGGCTCAATTTATTACTCCGTGATAACAAAGGAACGTCAGGGAAAGTATCTTGGGAAAACCATACAGGTAATACCTCACATAACAAATGAGATAAAAGATTGTATCCGAAAGTTAGCTACTGCTGAAACAGACGTGGTGATCTCTGAGATAGGCGGAATTGTAGGAGATATTGAGAGTCAACCGTTTTTAGAGGCAATTAGACAATTTGGTCGTGAAATAGGCAGAGAAAATGTTCTATATATACATCTAACACTGATACCTTATCTCCGGGCGGCAGATGAGATAAAGACAAAACCAACACAGCATAGTGTTGGTATGTTACGGCAAGCGGGAATTGAACCAGACATTCTAATCTGTAGAACGGAAAAGGCAATCTCCGATGAAATAAGAGAGAAAATTTCTCTTTTCTGTAACGTAGACAAAGAATCAATCATCGAGGAACAAGACGTAAAACCTTATATCTATGAAATTCCATTACTACTTGTTAGAGAAGGACTCGACAAAATAATCTTAAAAAAACTTCATCTAGATTCAAACGGAGGTCACCTTGACAAATGGCTCGATATGCTGGACATACTCAAAAGCACAAAAACTACAATAGAAATTGCTCTCGTAGGTAAGTATATCGAACACCAATCTGCTTACGAATCTATTTATGAGGCATTAATACACGGGGGTGTCAGCAACGCAGCAAGGGTAAAAGTAAGAAGGATTGAATCCGGTGACATTGAAAAGGACGGTACAGAAAAACACCTTCAAGGATGTAGTGGAATATTAATACCTGGCGGATTTGGAGAGAGGGGAATTGAGGGAAAAGTAGAAGCGATAAAATATGCAAGAGAAAATAAAATCCCATATCTTGGATTGTGTTTAGGAATGCATTGCGCCTCTATAGAGTTTGCACGAAACGTATGTAACTTGAAAGATGCAAACAGCACAGAGTTTGACGCTAATACACCAGAGCCTGTTATATGCCTCTTAGAAGAGCAGAAAGATATTGATAAAATGGGAGGCACCATGAGATTAGGAGCGCAACAGTGTAAACTGAAACCGAATACTATTGCCCGTAAAAGCTATGATCAGGAAATTATTTCTGAAAGGCACAGGCACAGGTACGAATTTAATAATAAATATAGAGATATCTTTGCAACTAAAGGTATGATTTGCAGTGGTACTACTATAGATAATGAATTGGTAGAGATAATAGAACTGAAAGACCATCCATGGTTTGTGGCAGTACAATTTCACCCCGAGTTCAAATCTAAACCAACGAGCCCACATCCTCTCTTTAGCGAATTTATTAAAGCTTCAATGGATGCCGGCAATAATATTTCGCAAAAGAATTCAATATAATTTAAAGGAGGACTAACAATGGATGGTGATGGTGAATTGAAACAGTCAGGTTCAGATCTGGATAAAGAGTTGAATGATGCGGAAAAATCTACACAAAAAAAAATCTCGAAAATTCCTGAAGCAAGTTTTTCCTTATTTGTATCAAGCCTTGTCACTCAAGCATTAATCAGCCTGGGAGAAATAGAAAACCCATTTCTCAAAACAAAAGAACAGAACCTTGATCAGGCAAAGTTTACGATTGACACATTACAGATAATTAAGGATAAAACTAGCGGAAACCTTGCTGATGATGAAACAAAGCTATTGGAGACGGGTCTATATGATTTAAGACTGGGGTATGTTGAAAAGTCCAAGTAAACGTTAATCCTGGATTATTTCTATAAGGTGTTTCGCAAGCTCTATGTGGCCTCTTTCTTCATTTCTGATAGTTTGCAGAATATCGATAGCAGTCTCATCTTTCAGTTTTTCTATACACTCGTCATATACTTCTTCTGCATCTTTTTCAAATTGTAAAACTCTTTCAAATATATCAGAAAGTGCCTCTTTAGAATACATTTTTATCACTCTCCTGTACGTATTGTATCAGCTTTTCTACCATACTCTTATGCCTTTGGGTATCATCCCTTAATTTCGTTATTATGTCCTGTACTTTTTCTTTCTTGTCTTCGCTTAACCACTTGTAGTATTTAAGTGATTTTATAGTATAATCGTAGAATTGATTGTTTGCTTCCTCTTCACGATCAACAGCATTATATAGACTTTCTAACAGTGGTTTCTTTTTAATCATGAATTGGTCCCTGCAATACTTTAATAACAAACTATAACAAACTAGCTCATTCTAAAGCAAGCTTAAAAAACTATGAATTATCCACTATTTGCCAGGAAAGATATAGACGGATTCTTTGGTCTTGCCATAGACAATCTCGTACAACTAATACTCATAGTAAGTCTCTGCAGAGTGCTGTGTGGCATGCCTGATCAACTTATTTTTGGAGTGATACTTCCAGGCGCGGCAATTTCTATACTATTAGGAAACCTCTTTTATTCATGGCAGGCCAGAAAACTTGCAATCAATACCCAGAGAGATGATGTAACCGCATTACCTTACGGAATCAATACGGTTAGCCTCTTTGCCTTTATCTTTTTTATAATGGCTCCAGTATACAATGACACAAAGGATCCATAGCTGGTATGGAAAGTTGGCATGATTGCCTGCTTCCTGAGTGGAATAATAGAGATGTTAGGAGCCCTGATCGGAAGCTGGTTGAGACGTATCACTCCAAGAGCAGCCCTGCTCTCTACGCTTGCAGGAATTGCTATTACATTTATCTCAATGGATTTTGCATTTAAGATTTTCGAAAAACCAATTATAGCCTTCTTTCCTCTTGCATTTATACTTGTCCAGTATTTTTCGAAAGTAAGATTCCCTCTGGGACTACCGGGAGGATTGATTGCCGTTGTGGTTGGTACCGGGTTGGCCTGGATAACAGGTTATATGGATAGTGGAAATATTCTGAATGAAGATGGATTATTCCACTTTTCACCACCTCAGTTTTGTGGTGGAAACATGATTGACTTGGTCCAGAGCAAATATGTGCTTCAATATATTTCTATCATTGTTCCGATGGGAGTGTTTAATGTCGTGGGTTCATTACAAAACCTTGAAAGTGCTGAGGCAGCGGGAGATAAGTATGATACATTTCCATCACTGCTAACTAACGGGATTGGCTCTGTAGTAGCATCGTTATTTGGCAGTTGTTTTCCTACGACTA
>CAXMPV010000108.1:0-5228 GCA_964195175.1 uncultured Thermodesulfobacteriota bacterium
CTCCTGAAAATAAGGTGCCTCTGGAGAAACCAGATGTAACTGGATAGGCCACTGTTTCAGCTGAGATTGGCGTGCGCCTGTTTCATCTTCACCCTGCGCATCGTCTTCATTAAAATCCATTGTTTTTGATCCTGGGCAGCAATCACTCATTATTAATTCTCCTTTGCAAATTTTTCTTCTAATTCAATTATAAATTTTTCATATTTCTTCGGCAGCTCTTCTCCTACTGATGCATCCGCCGCACTACACCTCTGAAACAGTTCTCCAATCTGCTGATCAGACATTTGACGTTCTATCCATGGATATAAAATATCATCTTCCTTCTTTATATGTTGGGTCAGCAAATCTCTGTATCCATTCAAGTGCTCTTTGATCTGAGCCTTGTTTCCATTTTCAGCACCCTCAACAACATTCTTGACATGGTTCCTTCCGGTGATATGGTCCTCGTACATAATCTTGATTATCTCAGACTGTTCGTCAACATATTTAAAAAGGATATCCTCTTCCTTCATATGATGGAACTTGTCAGCATAACCTCGTATGAAATCAATACAACTCATAACAAGATCTTTATCTACCGTTTCACTCTTTTCGACAAAATCCGTAATAGTAGGAATTAATGCCAAAAGCCGTTTGATCAGTACATGCTCATCCACGAGATTTTTTACCGCTGGAGAATAATTTATCTCTTTCGGTACAATCTTTGACAAATCCACCTTTGGTTCCGGAATATCTCTATCCGGATAAATCGCTTTTTCCATCTTATACATCAAAGTCGCTTCTGTCTGTGGATCAAGGCCGTGTATACCCACAACATCACTAACCAGACAACTTCCTACAGAACACGGAGCGCAGCCGATACCATATTCTTCCAAAATACGCCCGACTTCAGGACATTGATCTATAACTGCCCTTATATCTTTACTCATTATATTTTCCAAAAATCCCCTCCTTATAGGTATCTGTATTAATAATTGAAACTATAAGCCCAGTATTTTAGTTGATTACTACATAACATGTCAAGAATAGATTTTTCAGGTATTAAGATTTATTACCATCAATAAATTTACAGGTTGCATTCATATCTTCAAAGCCTGCCTGAGGTGCTAGCCTAAAATCTTACTTATTGCATGCCAAATCTCTTCTGAAATGCCTTCCTTAGGCTTTATTTGATTGTTTTCCACACATTCTATAGTACACCAGTTACTATCACTGTTAGCAAGCTCTACATATGCGTCCCGCACTCTCTTCAGATATTCAGTGTCCTCTTCATGTAAATCCATCTTTGATTTCAGGCCTTCTGACTCTCTTAATCTGGTTTTAATTAACTCTTGGGAAATTTCTACTGGAACATGCAGATAAATAGTAAAATCTGCTTTTGGAACTGCATAAACTTCATGTTCGAGTGCCTCAATCCATTTATAAAATTTCTTTCGTTCTACAACATCACTGATCTTCGCTCCTTGATGAGCCATATTTGAACAGACATAACGATTGGATATAACTATGTTTCCCTCCTCCAGCCATTTGTACATCTGGTTTTTTGCCTCCCACCTATCTCCCGCATAAAGAAGGGAAGCGAGATAAGGATCAACCTCATTGGGTCGTGACTCAATATATTCAGTTCTGTCATTGCCTGTAGTGGAGTTTTTTTCGATGAGACGTGGATTTTTTTTAAGATGGTCTCTCAATTCCTGCGGCCAGCCGAATTCACCTTTCAAATATTTCTCTATCATATTTGCAAAGAACGATTTGCCATATTGCGGAAAATCGGTCATTTGTACCCGATAGCCCTCTTTCAATAGCCTTTCCATAAGGAGGCCGGTTTGCACGGTTTTACCGCTCCCGTCGGTCCCTTCAACAACAATAAGCTTACCTTTCTTCATATTTAGTATCCTGTCCGTCCTGACCAGTAACGAAAAATCGCCAGATCCAATATTTAGATGACATTGTAACAAAACCGTTCATAATAGAGTATCAATGCCCGTTTGAAAATCAAATGATTTGTTGTAAAAGGCGATTATTTTGATACAATTTCTTGTACTATGTATGTAAAGTTTTCAAAGCTATTGCGTGCTAAAATATTAATTTGTCTTGTTTTTTTGCTTTTACTCAGCCATGGAGTATGTTCTGGCGGTGAAGTTGAAGAACTAAGAAAAGATCTTTTAGAATTGGAAAAGCTTGCAAACCCGTTTGTACGGATTTTCCAAAAGGTATCACGCTTGGTGGCACCTTCAGTTGTAAGTATTGTTGCGGAAGGTGCTTATGGCACGCCTGCCAACCCGCACGATGAAGGACTCCCTCCTGATGGCGAAAATAACAAATCTCAGGATTCAAATAAACCCAGTTTCGGTTCCGGAATAGTAATAAAAAAAGCAGGGTATATCCTTACCAATTTTCATGTTGTAAGTGGTTTTGAAAACGGAAAAATTACGGTCACACTACATAACGGGGACAAGCATGACGCTGCACTAATCGGCCAGGACCCAAACACGGACCTGGCAATTTTGAAGATTGAGTGTGACGATCTCAGAGAAGCCACTCTTGGAGATCCAGAGTGTGTGAATGTCGGGGATTGGGTTATTGCCATTGGTAATCCATTTGGATATAGCCAGACGGTTTCCGCAGGCATAGTAAGCGCAATAGGAAGAACACACATCACCCCATTTGCCAAACCCTTTGCATACGAAGATTTTATTCAAACAGATGCCGCAATTAATCCGGGTAACAGCGGTGGTCCACTGGTAAACCTGCGCGGTGAGATTATCGGAGTTAATTCTGCTATCGCAACACGCACAGGAGGATTTCAGGGAGTCGGGTTTGCGATATCCATGGAAATTGCAAATGAGGTTATATCAGACCTTATTGAGAAAGGCAGAGTAGTGAGAGGCTACCTGGGAGTAGGACTTCAGGATATCAATGACAGCCTGGCTGCATATTTAAATCTAAAAAACAAAAGCGATGTTTTGAGAGAATTTCATATAGAGTCAGATAAGGGTGCTTTCATATCCGAGGTGTGGCAGGATACCCCCGCGTCAAAAGGAAACATTTTTCCCGGTGACGTTATTGTTGAGTTTGGCGGACATGAAATCATGAATATAGACGATCTGCAGAAAGCCATAAGGATTTCGAAAGTTGGCAGTAATGTTGCGGTAACAGTCATTCGTAACAATAAAGAAAAATTACTGACAATCAATATTGATGAACAACCAGGAAATATGTCCGGACGTAAGTATGTAACAGTTAGAGCGATTCCCGGACAAGCAAGTCTCAACGTAGGCTTAGCGGTTGAAACCCTGCCCCCGGAAGAGAAGAAAGCACGTGGAGTACTTGTGAGACATGTTGTAAATGATAGTCCGGCAGAAAGGGCGGGTATATTACCCGGAGACATAATATTAAGAGTTGGTTCCAGCGATGTCAAGACTGCCAGTGAATTTCAGTCTGTGTTGAAAGGGTTTGTAGACACAGGCGTATCTGTTTCCCTGCTTATCAAATCAAAGGGCTATGTTACCTTGAAGTATTAGTGCTTCATTCCGCTCGCTCAAGAACGGCTTACTTTTTCTTTTTAGTGGCAGTTTTTGTCTTTCTTTTTCCGCCCCTTGCTTTCCTTTCGGGAGCTTTTTCTGCAAGGTCAAGACACTCTTTAAGAGTCAGGTCTTTAGGTTCCTGGTCCTTAGGTATTTTGACATTCTTTTTTCCAACCTTTATGTAAGGCCCGTACCTGCCGTTTAACACTTGCACCTCTGGATTTTCGTCAAATGATTTGATAAATTTTTCAGCATCAGCTTTACGCTTGGCTTCTATTAATTCAATGGCCCTGTCTTGCTCGACAGCATAGGGGTCATCATCGCCGGTTAGCGAAACAAATTTACTGTCATGCCGAATATACGGCCCAAACCTGCCAATTGCAGCAACAATTACTTTGTCTTCATACGTACCAACTTCTCTCGGTAGTTTAAATAAGTTAACGGCTTCCTCAAAAGTGATGGATTCCAACAACTGCCCCTTAAGCAAACTGGCGTATTTAGGCTTCTCCTCTTCTTCAAGTTCCTCAGTAGTTCCGATTTGGGCCATAGGTCCGTATGGTCCCAATCGTACCAATAGAGTCCTCCCTGTTTTGGGATCCTTACCAAGTTCTCTTGAGGTGTCTACTTCAGACCGATCTATTGCCTCCGTAGCTTCTACCCTTTCATGAAAGCTTCCATAAAATGCGCCAATCATTTTATCCCATTCCAGCTTGCCGGAGGCAATATCATCAAACTCCTTTTCTATGGAAGCAGTAAACGAGTAGTCAGTAACTCTTGGAAAATTTTTAACCAGAAAGTCGTTTACTATCCTGGCGACGTCTGTCGGGAAAAGCTTGGCTTTTTCAGCACCTGTAATCTCCGTTTTTGTGAAGGAATTAACTTCGTTGTTTGCCAGGACCATTTCCAGATATTGTCTTTCCCTGCCATCTCTGTGCTCCTTGAGTACATATCCCCTTTTTTGTATGGTAGAAATGGTAGGAGCATATGTAGACGGTCTGCCGATACCGAGTTCCTCCAGTTTTTTAACGAGGCTTGCTTCTGTAAATCTTGCAGGGGATCTTGTAAACCTTTGAACTGCCTTCATTTTGTCAAGGTTGAGTTCTTGCCCAACCGTTAGCGGCGGTAAAATTCCTTTGCTTTCCTCTTCCTCATTTTCTTCAACAGCCGATTCAAGGTAAACCTTGAGGAATCCTTCAAATGTGATAACCTCACCTGTAGCTTTCATGGTTTGGGGAACAGTGGAAATGCCAATTTTCGCAGTGGTCCTCTCTATACGGGCATTAGCCATTTGCGATGCAATTGCACGCTTCCATATCAACTCATAAAGGCGTGTCTGGTTCCTGTCACCACCTGCGCTTTTCTCTGAAAATTCTGTAGGCCTGATAGCTTCATGAGCTTCTTGAGCAGAGCTGGACTTGGTAGTGTATTGTCTTGTTTCTGAATATTCGTCACCATATGCAGAAATTATTTCCTTTGCAGCATTGTCTAAAGCTGTTTCTGAAAGGGTGACAGAATCTGTCCTCATATATGTGATCTTACCTGATTCATATAAACGTTGAGCCAGGGTCATCGTTTGCGCTACAGAAAACCCGAGTTTAAGACTGGCTTCCTGTTGTAATGTAGAAGTGGTAAAGGGAGCAGCCGGCTTTTTCTGCCCCGGCTTTTTCTCTAAATTATCTATTGTAAAAGTAGCCCCGATAC
>CAXMPV010000108.1:5238-6404 GCA_964195175.1 uncultured Thermodesulfobacteriota bacterium
TTCAATACTTTATCACCCTCGACCAGGAACTCCGCACTGACCTTGAAGAATGACTGAGTATCAAATTGCTCAATTTCACGTTCTCTTTCTACCACCATTCTTACGGCAACAGACTGAACCCTGCCTGCAGAAAGACCACGTTGAATTTTTTTCCATAAAATAGGGGACAATTCAAATCCTACAAGCCGGTCTAAGATCCGTCTGGCCTGCTGCGCATTGACGAGCGCTATATCAATTGTTCTTGGTGATTCAATGGCATTAAGTATTGCCTTTTTAGTAATTTCTCCAAAAACAATTCTACGTGTATTTTTTTCATCTAATTTAAGCGCTTCATGCAAGTGCCATGATATCGCCTCTCCTTCACGGTCATCATCAGTTGCCAGCCATACAACGTCAGCTTTCTTTGCTGATTTTTTAAGTTCTTTTATAACGTCTTTTTTTTCTTTAGGGATTTCATATGTTGGTTGAAAACCGTTTTTTATGTCTATAGCTTTATTAGTCTTGGGAAGATCACGAATATGGCCGAAACATGACTGTACCGTAAAATCTTTACCCAGGTAACCTTCAATCGTTTTTGCTTTTGCCGGCGACTCTACTATTACGAGGTTTTTTCCCATAGAATAATATTATTAAATTCTTTGAAGACTCAAAATAAAAACACATCACGAACTAAGGCTGAAAATTAAAACAAAGGTATTTGTTAGTGTCAAGGGTTTTCTAATTTAAAAGATTTTTTGTGCGTTATCAGTATATATTGTACCGAATTATAAGTTTTTACAAAAAGCAGTTGATAGTTACTACGTTGCTCTATATAATTCAACATTCAAATTTATTCACTGTTTTAAGAGACGTTCTACTAGTAAGGCGTTTTCCACACATAGCTTAGTATGTGCAGAAACCATAAAATGAGAGGTATTCATGGCAGCAACAAGTTGGTTTAGAAGAAATCAGAAAAAGCTTCTTGGCATTCTGGTTGTATTTTTGATGGTAATATGGGGCGTTGGCCCTGCGGCAGAATATATAATTCCAAAGCCAGGTGTCGGAGAAATTCTTGGCCGTAAAATCACGCAAGATCAGTTTAGTGATACTGCCACCAGGTGGGCGAGGATTTTTTTCAGGGAGGCCAAAGAGCCTGTAGCTCAACTGGGATGGAGACAGATGGCACT
>CAXMPV010000109.1:0-6348 GCA_964195175.1 uncultured Thermodesulfobacteriota bacterium
CAGCTTAACAATTGTAGATCTCAAGGAAAAATTGTTTTCTGTTGCCATTATTCCATTTACGCTTGAAGCAACTACATTAGGGTTTAAGAAAGCAGGCAAGAAGGTAAACATAGAGACAGATATGTTAGGTAAATGGGTAAAAAGAATATTAACAACAAATGACAATACAACATCAGGAGTAACGGAAGAGATGTTAAAGGCAAAAGGATTCATGTAAAACCATAAGCCTGATACCGATTTAAACAGTAGCCTCCAGAGAAAGACTGTACAATGAAATCCGAGAACAGAGACAAAAGCTTAATCGGCATAACTATGGGAGACCCCGGTGGTATAGGCCCGGAAGTTATCCTTAAGGCATTGACGTCACCCGAGATAAGGACTGCGGCAAATTATGTCATAATTGGTTCTGAAAAGGTTTTAAGTGATATTGCGGACAATAGTAACATCGCAGCAGAGCTCCAACTATCACGAATTGATAATACATCATTAAATCCATACAGAGGCATAACAGATAACTTAAACGTGTTAGATCTTGATAACGTCTCTAATCATGGCGCAGTGACGCACAAGCCCCTGCCAGAAAGTGGCAAGGCATCTGTTGAATATATTCTGAAAGGACTCGATCTGGCAATAGCAGGTGAAATTGATGCACTTGTAACAGCACCCATAAGTAAAGAAGCAATCAAGCTGGCGGGTTTTGATTTTGCAGGACATACAGAGCTACTTAAAGAGAAAACGTCGGTAGAAAATGTCGTAATGTTCATGGTTGGAAAAGGACTTAGAGTCTCATTTGTCACTACTCACCTTGCAGTAAGTGAAATATCCGAATGTATCAACCAGGAAAATGTATTTTCCACTATTCAAATAACTGCGACAGGACTTAAAACATTTTTCGGTATAGATAAACCGAAAATTGCAGTTTGCGGTTTAAACCCGCATTGCGGGGACGGTGATCGATTCGGGACGGAGGAGAGGGATGTTATCATACCTGCAATAGAACGTGCTCAGAAAATGGGTATTGATTGCCACGGACCTCTATCCGCTGACACAGTTTTTAATAAGGCACTCAATGGAGAGTTTGATATTGTAGTAGTCCAATTTCACGACCAGGGGACTATCCCGATAAAAATGCACGCTTTCGATTCCGGAGTGAATATTACGCTTGGCATACCTGTTATCAGAACTTCACCCACACACGGTACCGCCTTTGATATAGCAGGCAAAGATATTGCAAATCCCGGTTCAATGATTGAGGCAATTAAAACAGCAGTTATGATGGCGGAAACACGAAAACATTTATTTGTGTAACAGAACAAAACTGAAAAAGGAGCAAAAATATGGGAAAGGTGTTAATTACATATTATAGTAGAACAGGTAAAACCGAGAAAATGGCCGAGTATATTGCCGAAGGTGTCCGCTTTAGTGGTAATAGTGCTGATATCAGAAAACTCGCTGATATAAAGAGTGAGCAAGAGTTAGAAGGATATGACGGTTATGTACTAGGTTGCCCTACCTACCATAGAGATATGACAGCAAACATGAAGACATTTCTGTTTCTGGTAGAAAAAGCAAAACTGAACGGAAAAGTGGGAGGTGCTTTTGGCTCATACACCCACAGTGGTGATGCGCCAAAGTACATCTTTGAAACGATGGAAAATGTGTTTAAAATGGATATGACATCATTAGGATCCTTCAATCTGTTGGAGCATTTAGTGGAAGATTCAGAGGGCATGAGGGCCTGTCAGGACTACGGGAAGAGCATTAGCGAAAAACTGGGATCATGATCATGTTACAATAACTACGGAGCATGTTTTAAAAAAACTCCATAAAAGGAAAGGATAAGCAATATGTCAACGCAGGATAACTTGCAGGATGCATTTGCCGGCGAATCGCAGGCAAACAGAAAATATCTGGCCTTTGCCAAAAAGGCTGAAGATGAAGGTTTTAATCAGGTAGCAAAACTCTTTCGTGCCGCAGCCGATGCTGAAACAGTACATGCTCACAAGCATCTCAAGGCAATGGGTGGTATCAAGAGTACGAAGGAAAATCTTGAAGAAGCTATAGAGGGAGAAACGCATGAGTATACGAAGATGTATCCACAGATGATTTTAGAAGCAGAACAAGAAGGAGGCAACGAACAGGCTTTGAAGAGCTTTAACCTTGCAAACAAGGTAGAGAGCATCCATGCAAACCTTTACCGTAATGCGTTGGAAAACATGGACAACAATGAATCAGTAGATTATTATGTATGTCAGGTGTGCGGTAACACGGTTGAGAATGCTGCGCCTAACAAATGTCATGTCTGCGGCGCCCCCTCGTCTATGTTCACAAAAATTGATTGACCTTTGTATTTTATTATTGTAGTCCGCCTGGGCGGACAGTTTTACAACCTGATGTGTAAATTTAAAAAACGTTGAAATCACCCAGCCCTTCGGCAGGCTCTGAAGGTTGCGGCTACTTCATCAATCCGGGATACTTAACTCATGTTCTTTGACGACATAATTACATTAGACGCTCCTCACACAAAATCAATGTTGAAGGCACTCTTAGAAGAGCGGGATATTCGTGTCAAGAAGCAGTGGGGACAAAATTTTCTAATAGACCAGAATCTATTGCAATTTATCGTTAAGGCTGCAGAGTTGAGTCGAAATGATGTAGTTCTCGAAATAGGCACTGGCACTGGTTCTCTGACAAGGTTGCTTGCCCAGAATGCCAGGCACGTCTTTGCTGTAGAGCTGGATCGCAAGCTGTTTGAAATTATGGAGGAAACATTAAAGGATTACAATAATGTAACTACATTTAACAAGGATATCCTGAAGTCAAAACATCAGATCCATCCGCAAATCATTGAGGCTATTTCTGATTACATCCATGCTGCTCCTTCTTCAGAGAACTTAACAGTCAAAGTAGTATCCAATTTGCCATATTATATCAGCACACCCGTAATTATAGATTTGTTACAGGAAGTATTGCCCATCAAAACGATGATCCTTATGCTTCAACGAGATACTACAGACAGGATGAAGGCGCAGCCTGGAACCAGGAATTATGGTGTGTTGTCAATTATGACAAAACTTTTTGCTGATGCAAAAGTGTTGAAGAAACTGCCACCAGACGTATTCTGGCCTGTTCCGCTTGTTGATTCTGCAATCGTAAAGATGACAGTTAATCGGCACAGGCATGCTGACAGGATCCTTGATTTTCAAAACTTTCAGAATGTTGTCCATGCAATATATATCTCAAGAAGAAAGACTCTTTTGAACAGTCTGTCATCGCTTTGCTCAGGACTGGGCATGAAAGATGAGTCCAAAGAGATACGTAATGATTTAGTCACTATTTTAGAACACGTTGGCATAAAGCCTAAGAGTAGAGGAGAAGAATTAGACATAGAAGCATTGATTAACCTGTCCAATGGAATTTCGGAATATCTAAGTTCCAAAAAGCAATCAGCATCACCATAAAAAGATTATTAATTCCAAACATAATACAACATAACTACAGAGGCAACAATTACCGGAGGTGCCATGAAGCATTCATTATTACTATATATCATAATCATATCATTTGTATTTCTTTCATCCGTTTCAATACATTCGGCAGAAAGAAATGAATCAAAAATAAACCTGCGCCCATATTGTAAAATAGTGTCTCTTTCTGAAGTTGAAGAACTCCCTGGTATCGTAATACGTGAAAAGAAATTAAACCAGGGGTTTTTTGGACACAGCACAATAAATCACGATTACGAAGAAAACATCATAGAAGACGATAAAGTCGTTATAGATCATACTACTGGATTGATGTGGCATCAATCCGGCTCTTTTAAGAATATCAGCTGGAAGAGAGCAAAAAAATGGGTGATAAAGCTGAATGAAAACGGTTACGCAGGATTTACGGATTGGAGATTACCCACTCTGGAAGAAACAGCGTCATTGTTGGAACCCCGCGCGGAAAACGGTAATCAGTTTATAGACCATGTATTTGATAAAACGCAATCGAGTGTCTGGACATGTGACAGTAACATTTCGAGTTCCAGTCTCTCTCTGGACAGAGCATGGAGTGTAAATTTTAACTACAGCTTAGTAAACAGAATGGATATAATGACCGAAAGGATAAAAGTTCGTCCGGTACGTATATATTCAGGCAACTGAGACGGTTTTGTGAAGACACGAAGCACGTAAAAATAATTCATCAATTAATAAATAAGGAGATATTTTATAATGGCTAATGACGAAGGCTCAATTTATGTAGTACATTGGACACATACACTGGAAAATTGCCCTGACAGAACCAAGGAATGAGCAAAGATGCTCGTAGATTTCTGGGCAAGACGGGAAGAGTTTGAAAAGAAGGGAATAACGATCCTCAATGCAAACGTGGGTGTAACTTCACACAAATATTATATTACTGTACAGACCAATGACTATCCCGAAATGGTTGAATTTTTTCTGCCACTCGTACCAATACAGACCGGTAATGTCTATGGACAAATGGATAGAGATTAATCAGCATTAGTAGATACGATGTCATACAGAAATTTTATTATTTGACATTTGAAGTCAACGTTGCCATGTCGATACTTCGTGGTTAACTCCGCAAATCATTTCTGTACTATCGAAAACCGTCATAGCGGCTTCTGTCGCTGTCCTGCCGATTGTATACCATGTAATCGTCATGATAACGTTCATCATTGACTTGCCTGGCACTTTTTCTTCTGTTCGTCTCTTTACGCTCATTGTCATATTTTTCCATGATGAAATCACGACGTTTAAACTGAGAATGGTATTCATCACTTTGCATTTTTCCTACTGATGCCTTGCTGGCATTGCTACCCGCATTATTAACGCCAGAAGACAAAAACAAAAAACCAATTACCAATAATGTGACAGTCACTAACATAGTTAAAAGAATCTTCATATCATACCTTTCCTCTTCATACATTTTTCCTGAAATAAGTATTTATTGTTAAAAATTAACTGCTTTCACCGCATACGAAGTCAGTTAATTACGAATCTAATCTTGTATGACCTTTTACCTTTCAATAAACTGTACGTTATAGAGAGAATAAAAGAGAGACTGTTTCACACTACAGCGCAACTACCGCACCATTCTTTACAATATCTTATTTAAGATCTTACAAGAGCATTGACCAGTAAAGATAAAACCCATAAATACTGATACTTATGACTATTTCACCTTTCAATAATTATCGTTTTTCCACGAATATTGCTATTACAGATTCCACTTTTTATGTTAGCAATTGTTCAATTATGAAATAATTATCCAACATTCAGTCAAAAATTGCATCCCACATAACTTTACTATCGGCAAGAATAGTTATTAGTTTAGGAAAAATAATCATATAAACAGGCAGCATGATGGAACTTACATGAGGTTTTATTTTTCTGTTGGTAAAAAAACGTACTTTCTGAGTTATATTAGCTAGGCGTTCCGCCTTGTTTATTGGAGTGTAATAATAATTGGCAGACTGAAATGATAATTTATGTCTTGGTGAAAATTACTTTGGCAAACCCAGCTCTTTTCTAAGCTCAAGATCCTTAACACTGTTTTTGTTCCAGTAATCTGTCATGACGGTATGTGTGCGGTGCGCTTTTGTTGTCAATACTTTTGCATCCTTCCCTGAACCACTCGGATAGGACTCACTCCAGGATAGGATATCATATGGAAAATTCCGGTTGAAGCGAATTGAAAGGGTTCTTTGCAGGGACGGATACGTTACCGTGTAAAGAGAAACATCACCCATATCCACTTCCTGTGCGTTTGTCAACTTTGCAAAGGCATTTTCTGCTCCAGGTTCAATCATGCGTAATGTAGTAAAGAAACTTCCGGGAATCATTTTGACATCCCCTATCGGAAGAGTTTCTGGAGCAATGCGTATACGCGTCCAGATTTCATCCTCAAGATGCACTGATGGTATGGTTATTGCCTTATCCACCTCCTTCTCAAAGTACGAATACTGTTTTACATTGTAGTGATCACCCTCAAGATTATACTGAAGATAGACATGACCGCACCAGTCCTGTCTTGTCATTGATACTTTTAATGTTTTACTGTACTGCAGGTCTTCGGTGGGAATTGGTGTAAATACGGACTTCATCATAGAGTAGTCATAGATGCCCGCATTAAATCTTTTGATAAAGTTGAGTTTTAAGGTCGGTATACTTCTTTTTCGTGACGATTCATAATCTGACTTTACATGTATGTCGGGAAGAAACGGTTCGGTGACAAATATTAAAACAGCATGACCGGGATGGATTTCTCCATATCGACTCTGCTCAAGTTCAAAGCGCGTTATTTCCGCACCATAATTATACCAATATGAATGGAAGT
>CAXMPV010000110.1:0-6297 GCA_964195175.1 uncultured Thermodesulfobacteriota bacterium
CCACTTTCATGTTTTCATTTGCACTGACCACCGCACAAAAAACGGCTAAGCAAATAAAGATAACACTGATCCTGCTTATGGTTTTCATTTCTCTATTTTCCTTTCTATAAAAATTAAAATGTACTTGTTTAATATATGAAAAAACCTCCGTTACATACTAAGCTTTATTCCAAAAAAGAATCTTGCACCTGCCGACCGGAAACCAAGTATCTCATCGTACTGAATGTCTAAAACGTTTTCGGCCCTTGTGTATAGCTGCATGTGTTTTGAGTAATCGTATGTCAATGTGGCATCAAGTTTGTGTACACCCGTATTAGTCCTGATCTTTGGCCTTCCTTTGGGCGTTATTCCGCCACCGTTAGTACCTTCTCTTGAATTTCCGATAATTGTATCATCAACGTTCATATTAAATTTGTCCAGGAAGCTATAATTGATATTAACGGAACCCTGCTTTCGGGTCTGTCTTCGCAACTCCTTCTTCGCCCCATCTCTGGTATTAGTCTTCGTAAATGTGCCTCTTATCGTTAACCCATCAAATGGTTTGATCACGGCCTCTGCCTCAATGCCCTCTGTCCTGACAAAACCAAGGTTTTGTGCCCTGAAAACAAATCCTCCTGTATCAACTGCATCAATAAGATTTGAAAACCGGTTATTAAAATACGTTACTCCAAAGAAAAGCTTATCATTCAACAGGTATTGTTCAAAACCCAGATCATAACTCTCACTCTCTTCCGGCTCCAATGTTGGGACACCAAAATTTGGAAAGAACAGCTCATTTAATGTGGGCCCCCTGAACCCCTTTCCATAATTAACCTTGATTTTTGTATCTGTCTCCTTCAGGTGATAGGCAATGGAAAACTTGGGATTAACGTCCTTTCCAAATGTGTTACTGTCATCTATTCTCACGCCTGCATTGAAGAAGAATCTGTCCCATAGTTTCAGTTGATTCTGAAAATACCATCCTCTGTTGATTAAAACCTTTTCAAAATTACCATTAGCAGCCTCCTGGTCCTCAAATTCAAATCCAAAGACAAAGGTATCAATATCCTTATATTTCAAAGTATGCTGCCAGTCACCGGTGTAGATCTGACTATTGAAACGACTCCTACTATTTGTGGTTTCAGTAGTACCCGGGTTTGCCCTGTCAATACTTATCAGGTCGGCATCGGCAAAGGAAAATTTCAGTTTGTGACTCCACCAATCTGTCAATGATTGGTTGAAAACCGCATTCATGTTAAAATCTTCATTCTGCGAAAACCTGTTGGGATCCTGTTTGAATGCACCGTCATCAAGAGCTACCATGGAGTCGTTGTATCTCATGGAGGTCTGAATATCTATATTTTCGTTAATCTCATAACCAAATCTTGATGATATATTAGTCTTGTCGTAATCATCATCAGCCCCGCGCCCATCACTGTCAATCCTTGCCAGATCAACAGAATAGTTGAATTTCTGTATACTGCCGCTTGAGCTGATTGACTCATTAAATGTCTTTTCCAGAGTTCCAAACTCTGAACGAACGCTGAACTTCGGTTTGCCTTTGCCCTTCTTCGTAACAATATTTATCAGGCCTGCCATGGCATCAGAACCGTAGAGAGTGCTTTGTGGCCCCCTTACGACCTCTATTCTCTCTATATTATCGGTTGTGATATTTTGAAAATTAGCAAAACCTTGTGTGGGGCTGTTTACCTGTACACCGTCGATCATAACAAGGACATGTTCCGCACGGGATCCCCTGATTGTAACGTTCGACTGCCTGCCAATAGAGCCGGATTTGAGTATATTCAACCCGGGCACACTGCGAAGGGCCTCAAAAATAGTTGTTGCCTTTTGCTGATCAATCTGCACTCTTGATATTATGGTAACGGAATCTGCCAGTTGACTGACCGGTGTCTCTGTCCTCGTTGCGGTTACCATGATTACTTCGGTATCTTCGTCAACTCCTGCAGCCAGGGTTTCATCTTGCTTTGCTGATTTATTTGATTCTTCTTTCAGGTCAACATTGCTTTCAGAATAACTGATGGTCGGTAAAAAAATAATTGATAAAAATAAGAGAATACATAAACGGTATTGCATATTATCGCTCCTTTTCCCCTCGGAAAAAAGTGTTAGAAAAAACGTGTAAGACAGGTCTCCTGGCTTTCGGATCATCCTGGTATCTGCACCTTCCCATCCGCCGGAAGCGGACAGTGGTATTATCGGGTCCAGGAAAAAACAACTTTGCATTCTCGCATATCATTTTCAAGCTATCTTTGTCCGATCTTCAATCGCTGAATCCTCAGCGTAGCTTTGGCTACGCTTGCGGTTCAACTCATTCAGATCGATCAAATCTAACCTAAACCTGAGAGCGACAATATACTAAGTTCTTTTCCTTCTGAACCCTCGCAGATTTCGTCACCGATTACAGTTGCGGGGCAGCTCCCGTTAACCGAGTCTCAGCTCGGCAGGGATTCCCTTAAATCTCACACACAGTAAAAGTCTTTATTAAAACATCATTACAAATGATCACCTCTTTTTTGACAGGATCAACAGGATATATTATGTTTTTGAATATCTTTTTTATCCTGTTATCTTGTCAATTCTTTAAGTCTGTACACGTATAGTAAATTCAATATTGGTAACACTTCGACTCCGCTCAGTGTGACGTCATCCTGAGCGGAGTCGAAGGATAGTCTTTTGTCACGATTGCAACCTAACTTGTAATCTGTTGCTACAATTTTTTCTATATTTCTCTACGGTAGCCTGATTTATTACTCCAATAAAAAAACCCGGATCTTCGATGGGAAGATCCGGGTTTTATGCTACGTATATTATGTAATAAAAACGTATTCAACCTCCACCTTCTTTACCTTCGAAGAGTTATTGTGAAGCATTTACGGGTAGGTCTTCTGACTATCGGGTCATCCTGATGACTGCGCCTTCCCACCCCGGTCAAAGCCGGGAGAAGTGGCCTGTTATCACGAAAAAAATCGTGATATGCAGTCTCAGTAGCCGATTACAGCGGCGGGTCCGTGCCCTTTAAGGGACTTCCCTATTATGTCGCTACCAGCAGCAAGCTGCTGTTCGCGAACGCCCGTAAACAAACTTTAGAATTTTCAAAGTACGGTAATCAACCTAAATTGATTCAAAGCTTGAATATAATAACATGGAAATTATTGTCAAGAAGAAACTGTTTAAACTCTTTCCAGCATTTCCTTATGTAATGGAAATATAACTACTTAGCTAATATTCTATTACTTAAAAACACTTCCGTAATTTTAAAAATTTTACCATATAAAAAAGCTTGACAATTAATAAGGATTATTTATATTAAAATCTATCTTAATCTCTTATATTTACTTAAGGAACCGTGTCGGGTTTTGTTAGTAAAGAAACTAACGTTATAATTTTTTTAATAAAGGAGGAAGTAATGAAGGCTATAGTAGATGCTGATGAATGTACCGGTTGTGAACTCTGTACGCAAACATGTCCGGAAGTTTTTGATATGGAAGATGACATCGCTATCGTAAAGGGTGATTCCGTTCCTGGTGAAGTAGAGGAAACCTGTAGACAGGCAGCAGAAGAGTGTCCTGTTGAATGCATAGCTATTGAAGATTAATTGCTTGTAAAGTACCGGCCAAATCAGGATGGTACTACGACAAAGCATAAGATATGATAAGGAGAGTTGCTTGGGTAGAAATTGTGAAACATTTCTGGCCGGCATTCTCCTTATTTTATTTCTCCACCTTTTCTAACTCAGCCAGATTTTCTTTAGACAACTCTGCTTTATAAAATTCCTCATCTTCCGGCAATGACAGGTACGAATTAGAAGTATAATCGATTTCTATTCTTACATTTTCTGTCTGACACTCAAACAAATGCCCTCCGGACTTTTTATCTTCAGCAATAAAGTGAAAATGATAACCGGGAACATTGATTCCTTTCATATAATCAGGAAACCAAGACCCCACTAACGTACCTTTTACATCATGAAACTCAAATACTGGCTGGTCCCTTACTATTTCAACAAGCGGTAGATACGGCTTATTCTGCCCGGGAACACTCCTTGCCTTGATGTACTTAAACGTTCCTTCAACCTTGAATGCGTAAAAAATGTTTTCTGTCGGCAACATATCATCCAGATATAGCTTTAGCTGCTTATAGTTTACTGACTTGTCTAATTCCTTTGTTTCGTCTGATTCGAAGAAAGTAACAACAGCAAACGGAGTCTTCATCGAATCATCAACCGGATAGGCCACCCCGTCCGCTTTAATTTGATAAAACACACCATCTAATCCAATCATTTCGCCATCAAGGTTGTTAAACGTTCCCAAACCAAGATCGCCATGTCTCTTTAATTCTCCAAATGTCACATTCCCATCATAGATCTCATCCAACAGAGCGTTTATAGTTGAGGTCTGGTATAAGACTTCCTCGTTTTTTTGTGCATATGAACGTCCGCATGTGAGTATTACCAGGGTTATGGCTAATAAAAACTGTCGCATATTTGTTTTCTGTAACAGAGATTTAAAATACTCATTACCTGAAGAGGCTTGTTGTCGTAGCAGAACTATTTTTATCTTTTCTGCCCCGACTGTAGAACAGTCGGACAAGAATGAGAAACGCAGGCTAAAGCCTGCGACTACTCATTCAACTTAGATTACAATAACTTTTCAGCAATCTGGACTGCGTTGAGGGCCGCACCTTTCAGTAAATTGTCGCTTACGACCCACATGTTTAATCCGTTTTCGACAGAGTGGTCTTCCCTTATTCTTCCCACGAAAGTATCGTCTTTGCCCACGGCATCAGTTGCCAGTGGATATAACTGCTTTGATGGATCATCGAGGACTACAATGCCTTCCGACTTACTCAATAAGTCTCTAGCCTGGTCGGCGCTAAACGGCACCTCTGTTTCTATATTGACCGATTCGCTATGACCCCTGAATACCGGCACCCTTACGGTAGTTGTTGTTATGCGGAACGAGTTGTCCTCCAGAATTTTCTTTGTTTCATTAATCATCTTCATCTCTTCATCTGTGTAGCCGTTTGGTAAGAAAGCATCACTCTGTGGTAATTGGGGAAGAGCATTAAAAGCTATCTGATGAGGAAATATGGTGCGATTAAATCCTTCACTCTTCTCAGAAAGTATGTGCTCGGTCTCCTTCTTTAATTCCACCAGGGCACTGTAGCCTGCTCCGGATACTGCCTGATAGGTTGAAACTACCACCCTCTTGATTTTTACCGCATCATGTATCGGCTTTAAAACTAAAACAAGTTGTATCGTTGAACAGTTTGGGTTTGCAATCACACCATTATGTTCCGAGATTCTGTTTGCATTTACTTCCGGTACGACCAGCGGCACATCTTCGTCCATTCTGAAGGCGCTGGTGTTGTCCACGACAACACAATTCTTCTCAATAGCATAAGGCACAAATTCCTTGCTTATACCGCCTCCCGCACTGAAAAGCCCGATGTTCATCCCATCAAATGAATCAGCCGTTAATTCCTGTACCTGCACCTCTTTTCCACGAAAGAGTACGCTCTTTCCTGCCGAACGGCTTGAAGCAAGCGGTCTTAATTCATCAACAGGAAAATCTCTTCTTTCAAGCACCCTGAGCATCTCTGTACCTACAGCCCCTGTGACCCCTACTACTGCAACATTAACTCCCATTTTTGTTATGCTCCTTATATATTAATTACTTTGTAAAATTCTGTTTATTTAGAAAGTTTTTTGCGTATCATAAAAAGTTAAAAGTGCCTAAAGTGTGAAGTGAACTAAAGCTATGGTAGACCACGCTTAGCGTGGTAAAAAATCATTTATTTTTTAGCTTAAGACACTTTAGTTCACGTTAGGCACGTCAAACTTAGTTGCGGCTTTGTCGCACTATTTAGCCCTGATCAAAATATCGTCACTGATATTCAATTTGTTCTTTACCTCATGAATCTGAGACAGAAACCTCCTGGCATCTTCCGGATAACCAGCCGTTGGTTTTACGTCCTGTACCTTTTCCTGCCAGAATGCATTGAATAATTTTATAACATCGAAGCAAGCGCCGTTGGAAAATACTTTGAGTCTGCGCCTACAATAAAAGAGACATCCATCTTTTTACTTTCATTTTTAATACTGTAGGTTGACAAAGGGTTTCCTTCTACAATTGAATCTATATTACATCCCTCAAAATTCTGTGCCAGTAATTCTTTGTAGTAGTTTCTTCCCCCGTGTTTATCTATTAAAACTTTCGGTTCGTGCGTCCCGTAGTATTCGAAAATTTCTTTAAGATGCGTTACACAATCATTGAAAAGGAGTAAAGACTTGTT
>CAXMPV010000111.1:0-6249 GCA_964195175.1 uncultured Thermodesulfobacteriota bacterium
GTATGCCACGGTTCAATTACCGTAAGTCTTGGAAAAGATAACTCGGAAGAAGATGTTGACTACTTCCTGGAGACACTTCCAAAGGTAATAGACAAATGCTGGCAGATGTCACCCCTGTATGAAGACGAAATGAAAAAAGAGCAGGCGTAGCCACAAATACACCAAAAAGCAGAATATCTCTATGCTGGTTCAATCTTTTAGAATGAACCAGCATTTTTTTTAGCCAGATCATTCCGATTAATAATTAACGTACTAATTTACGGTTAACATGTCTGTATTTCCGGACAACCCTCAACATATTTTTAACTCTTTTTGCTCCTATCCCGGAGGCTGCAGAATTGCGCATTTTCATCATAAGTACAAGACTTCTTTACAGTCCATTTCAAGGCTAAAGGCGCTATTATGGTAGTGACGAAGGCCATGCAGATCAGGGCTGAAAATTGATCTTGAGTAAGCAGGGCTTCGGTTATTGTATTATCATTTAATAACTTATCGCTCAACTTTATAACTACGGCAGCAACCACCATCTCAACTGCTCCACGACCGTTCATACCGGAACCGATTATGGCAGACTCCCACAAGCTCTGTCCATACAGATATGCACCCAAACCACAGCCCAGAAACTTTCCTATAATTGCAATCAGGGTAATGGTAAAGGTGAAAAAGATAACAGACCATTCCCATTGAATATGGAGATGGAAAGATAAAGATACAAAGAAGATGGGAGCCATAAAACCGTAGCTTATACCGTAGAAACGATCACTGATCTTCTGGTAGATATCAATATCCATTATCTCCTTACGCACAAACTGCCCCGCCAGAAAAGCACCGATTATCAGGTGAAGACCGGCCAACTCAGCAAGGTAAGCCATAGCTAAAGCACATACAAGTGCAAACGTAAACGACTTCCCTTCGCGGTCGTCCAGTTTCCTAACAAATCTTGGAATTACAAACTGACCGATAAAAATAGTAAAACCGAAGAAAAGTGCCACCTTGAAGATAATAAATGCAATTTGAAGAATCTGGATAGAACCACTTTCAGCCAGAGCCAGCAATATTGACAGCGATATAAGTGCAAGAATATCATCAATAATAGCAGCGCCAATAATAATATGCCCAATACTGGTATTCTGTATCTGCAAGTCATGAAGTATCCTGGCCTGAACGGCTATGGCTGTGATAGAGAGTCCCATTCCGACAAAAAGGGACTGAAACGAAGTTCCTCCAAATATCTTGCATGTAAAGTATCCAAGTACAAACGGAAGAATAAAACCACCTATTGCAACAGCAGTAGACGGCACTATATGCTCCACCGCTTCCTTTGGATCCATCTCCAATCCTGCATAAAACATCAGGAAGAATATCCCGAACTCCGCCAGCAGTTCAATCGGCTCTGATGTACTGATAATACCCAACAATGGGGGTCCGAGAATGATACCTGCCAGCAACTCCCCCAATACAACAGGCAAGCCAAACCTGGCAAAAACTCTTCCAAGAAACCAGGCTGCAGTCAGAATCAGGATAAGATTTACAATAAGATGTTCGGTAATCATTATTTCCTCTAATACTTTTCGATATTTACTATTTCATACTTACATAATTGAGCACAGCAAGGAATTCATAATACTCCAACTAAATTATTTTTTCCATAAAATAAGGAATCTATTCACGCTGAATCAAACCAGAAAAAACCATACTTTCACCAGATCACACTGAATTGCGGAAAGAAGTTTGTTGCTTGTGTATAACAGTTTAGTAAAGGTGAGATAGGCACTGATACTTGTTTAAAGCAAACAATTAAATAGTCAAATTGCCCGACTGACATGCTTTTAGGTGGTGTCATTTGATTGAACGAACCGGACGGATATAGTGGTAGCGGCTTGTGAATGCGTACCGACACACCTTGCTATCGTAGAAGGCAACGACCCACGCGGCCTCCACAGACCACTGATTTTGTCAAGTTTTTTTACTAATTATCTTGCTGTTTTTTCTTCTGATTTTCCTCTTTTACTACCTTGAGTTTGCCTAATATCATTTTATTAATCGCATCCCAATTATCATAGTAAATGCAGTAACGACATTGCTCCGCCTCCTTCAGGGCCTTCTTCTGGATCTCCTCATATTTTCCACCGGATACATTGGTAGTTTTTTTGTCGATATAATAATCGATCTCTTTATACAAATCTTTAAAATCGACACCAGACTTAATTTTTTCTACAAAATCATAACACTCCCTCTTCGATTTAAATAGCCAGAAATCTGCAATTTTATCGGCCGCATTCACGTCAAGTGACTGAAGTTCCATTAACTCATTCGCACACCCCTGGTCACTCATCAATGAATGGCTGACTTCTGCATATTCCCGATAAAAGCGCGAAAGGCCTGCCCCATCGGCAAGTAAACAGGCAGGGAAAAGGAATAGAATAATAAAAATGACAGCTGTTTTTCTCATTTTAATATCTCCTTAATTTCCATATATAAATTTTAAGCCAGTTAAGTCTGAAAATAAAATAGATCACTGCAAAGGCCACCCGTCCGAATAGATTTATCAATGGGCAGAGGATACTAACTATCCACTTACATTCCTTTTTTCAATCGCAAATCCCAAATCGTAATTAGTAAATCGCTATATCGTTCCTTCAAAGATAATGTCATCACCTCTTTTCATGGTCTTAAACGATGAAAATCTGATGGCTTTGCTTATCTTGTTTATATTGAGATCACCTATTGCTTCCAATCCCTTTCCTACAATCATTGGTGCTATTGGTATTATCATCTTGTCAACAAGACCCGCTTTGAGCAGAGAGGTGATTATTTCCGAACCGCCCTCTACCAGTACTGATACAATCTCTCTTTTGCCAAGTTTTTTTAAAAGATCTCTAAGGCTGACCTTGCCGTTTTTATCTTTTTTCACTACCAATACTGCAGCTCCACATTTTTTTGCTGCCGCCATTTTCGCAGCAGAAACGCTGGCTGTTGTAGCTATAATTGTCAGACACACATTGGCGTCTGTCAGCACAGAAGACTTGATGGGTATTCGAAGTTTACTGTCAACTATGATACGAAAGGGATTCTTCCCCCTGACATGCCTTACAGTCAATTGTGGATTGTCGGCAACTACGGTTCCCGCGCCAACCATAATACCCTGATTCATACTGCGAAGACGATGGACATACCTGCGCGACGCCTCTGAACTTATCCATTGTGAATCACCACTCTTAGTAGCAATCCTCCCGTCCAACGTCTGGGCATACTTAACGGTTATGTAAGGCATCCCAGTCTTGATAAATTTGAAATAATGCTCATTTAACTGCATGCATTCAGACTCACATATTCCAACGTCAACCTTAATACCTTTTGATCTCAGGATTTTAACCCCCTTACCATTTACTTCAGGATTAGGATCAAGAGAGCCAACTACCACTCTTCCGGGATTCTCTTGTATCAACGCATCGACACATGGCGGAGTTCTCCCATAGTGACTACATGGTTCCAAAGTAATGTAAAAAGTTGAACCTTTGATATTTTTATTAGCACTGTTTATAGCGTTAATTTCCGCGTGGTGATCACCGCATTTTTTGTGATAACCCTGGCCGATGATCTTTCCATTTGCGACAATTACGGCACCAACCATAGGATTGGGACTGGTCTTACCAACACCCCTCCTGGCAAGGCGGATTGCAATTCTCATATAATAGCTGTCGTCTAAAGTATCTTTCTTCATAGAAAACCGGCACCTGTAAAGATATTTTTTATATCTTCGATTTCTGCACTGGTAATCGGCAGAAGCGGAAGTCTTGATTGTCCACCGTAATATCCTGATAAATCCATAGCAGCCTTTAACCCAGGAATACCATACCTTGAAGTTACCGTTAATGTTGGTTCAATCAGTCGCATCTGCAACCCCCTTGCTTCTGAATGATTACCATCTTTATATAATCTGATTATATCCGAACATCTTTCCGGCAACACACAGGCAATTGCCATAATACCACCAGCTGCCCCAACACACATGGATGGGTAAAGAACGATACTACTGCCTGTCAGGACTCTGAACTCATTCTCTCCTGTCAAACTGATGATTTCAGAAAGCTGTTCAACATTTCCTGAACTATCCTTAATCCCGATTATGTTCTCATGTGATGAAAGCGCAGATGCAGTGCCAGCTTCCATATTAAGGCCGGTAAATGACGGAACATTATAAAGGAATACAGGAATAGGGGAGCTATCGGCAATCATCAAGTAGTGTTTCATGAATGCGTTATGAGACATGTTACTTTTAAAAAAGTGTGGAGTGATAACAACGGCAACATCTGCTCCATAATCAGCAGCTCTCCTTGTGAATTCTATTGTACCCTGTGTGCACTCTAAACCGGTTCCAACCAGCATTCTCTTTGATGATGGTATTGATTTCCTTGATGTTTTAACTATCTCAAGCTTCTCTTCTTCATTCAGAAAAACAGATTCACTGTTGGAACCCAATATCAAGTAACCTGAAACATCAGTCTCATTCCATCTTTTAATATTTTCTGCAAGATGGTCATGGACTATGCAGCCATTATCATCAAAAGGAGTCGTAACAGGCGGAAAAATGCCTTCAATATCCATCCTGTTCACCCGAACATACAAACAACTCCTGTAGCCTGATAAATCCACTTTCGTAAATCATAATTGCTTACTCCGAGTTATTTTATCTTAGAAACATTTAGCAGTTTCAACATCTCTTCCGTATTTGTCACAGGCATTTTACACGCAAAGTCGAGACACACGTATGCGGTAGCCTTGCCGTCGAAACTTGAGTGATATTCTGTGTATCCTGCAATACGTGTTATATCCGCTGTTTCCTGGTCATCACGCTTTAAGAGTACCACCTTATATGGTATAAAATGCTTCCCGAGAGAATCCAGCATCTCTTTTGTATCTTCTGCCTCAGGGTCACCAACTATGACGATTTCGTATGACGGGCCTATTCCAAAACCGAGTGCGATCATCATTTGCGTATAACCGGAAGGTGCGCTTTCCACATCTTTGGAGAAAGCCAACATTATTTTATTTGCCTTATCTTCATAATCAGTATTCGCTGTGATTCGCGCCAGCCTGAACAGGTTTGAGACGGCCACTGAATTCCCTGATGGTATAGCACCGTCATAAATCTCCTTTTGCCGGACTATAAGCTCTTCCGCATCGTCTGCCGTAAAATAAAAGCCGCCATCCTGCTCATCCCAGAAATATTTAATCATCTCACTGTTCAGGTCGAGTGCTGTCTGGAGATAATCTACATCAAAAACAGTTTCATAGAGTTCCAGTAACCCCCAGATAAGAAAGGCATAATCATCAGCATTGGCCAGTATAGCGGTATGCCCATCACGATAACGGTGTAAAATCCTTCCATCTTCCCTGCGCATACCGGTAAGTATGAAATCTGCCGCGCGCTTTGCCGCCTCCGCATACTTCGGCTCATTAAAAGCCTGCGCCCCTTTTGCCAACGCGGCTATCATTAATCCGTTCCAGTCCGTCAATATTTTGTCATCTTTGTGTGGATGTATTCTCTTGTTGCGAACATCAAATAATTTCAGCCTGGCTGCTTCCACACGTTCTTTGAGCCCGTCTACGGACTCCTTATTCTTGAATGCCACCTCTGTTAGATTCTTCTCCAGATGCAGTATATTGGCACCTGTGTTCTCACCTGACGCCTCATCTCTGAAATTACCAATCTTATCAATACTATACACATTTATAATCAAGTCGGCCTCATCCCCTTTCAAGACCTGACGAATCTCATCTTCTGTCCAGACATAAAACTTTCCCTCCACACCCTCACTGTCAGCATCCTCTGCGGAATAAAATCCGCCTTTCTTGTCTGTCATGTCACGCAGGACATAAGTAAAAATCTCCTTTGCGGTCTCCTCAAATTCTTTAATACCCGTAGCCTGATACGTCTCTATATATGCCATTGCAAGCATGGCCTGATCGTAAAGCATTTTTTCAAAGTGCGGCACCAGCCAATGTGAATCTGTCGAGTATCTATGGAAACCAAATCCAATATGATCGTATATGCCTCCATTCTGCATGGACTGAAGAGTTTTTACTACCATCCTTAAGGCCTTCTCATCATTCGTACTCTGCCAATAGCGAAGTAAAAAAAGAAGGTTCTGGGGACTTGGAAATTTTGGTGCATTTCCAAAACCGCCATACTGTTCACTATATCTTCCATTGAGCTGCTCGTACGCAGTCTTTAAAGTTGATTTA
>CAXMPV010000112.1:0-6246 GCA_964195175.1 uncultured Thermodesulfobacteriota bacterium
ATACATACGTTTGTGATGTTTTTAATATACGATACTTCATAAGAAAAACACCCCCTCTCATTCATTACTTCATATACCTCTAAACTAATGCGTGATTATATATTTTTTACATATATGTCAACAAAAACTTGCCAAAATCACACATACACATGGAAAGTTTTGCGACAGTGATATATGTAACCCAAATAACAGTATTTAACTAAAACTTACGTTTATCTAAAGGCATGCTTACAGGAACAAACAAATACACCAAATCTCAAAATTTAGTTTTTAATCAAATTTTTACGCTTATTTTGGAGAAAGTAGACTATATTATCTATCTCCTGTTTTGAAAGCTTATCTTTGAATGCGGGCATAGTATTTAATTGCCCAAAATATTCTTTTTTGCCAGGGTCTTCAATGATACCCCTTAACCATTTATCAGACCCAAAATCATCCAGAACCGGAGCAGTATCCCCTCCAGTCCCATTAAATGTGTGGCAATTATAGCATCCATTTTCTTCTATTAACATCTCTCCTGTTTCCTTCAACTCAGAATCAATCTCTTTCCCCTTTCCAGCCTGTGCCAGCAAGAAATCTACCAGGTCAGATAATTCCTCTTCCTCTAAGTCATATTCAGGCATTATGTCAATATCTGTCTTCCCATAATATTTGGGAGCATTTGGGTCCGCAAAGAAACCAACAAGCCATGGCTTAGTATTGTAAGCTGTTAAATCAGGCGCAGAATTACCTCCGGATCCTTCGAAGTTATGACAGACAAGACAGTGCTGTCGAAGCAACTGCTCTCCAGAATAGAGCGGATCATTTTGAAACACAGATGTCCCCCCCTGTGGCGGTATACCATGCTCAGCCAACTCTACAGCCATATGAGCCATCTTTTCGGACTTCTCCCTTTGCTCCATGATTCTTTCATCTCCGGAATCGCTGATTACTGACATTGCTGTAAGAAAAATTACAACTGCAAGGAGAGCACCAAAACTACCCATAACAGGCAGTCGTCTCAAAGGATAACGACTTTTAGCCCTGTCAATAAACGGAAGCGCAATTATTAAAGCAGCAACAATAGAAGGAAGAATAATAGCTCCTACAACCTCCAATTCGCCATCAAAATACTTTAATAGCTGAAACAGAAAGAGAAAATACCACTCTGGACGGGCAAGATAATTGGAACTAGGATCTGCAGGTGATTGCAATTCAGCTCCACCACGACACCAGACTAGCACTACCATAGAAATAAAAACTATTACAGCAACAATAACATCTTTAAAGAGCTGATCCGGCCAAAATGGCTGTGTTTTTTTCTTAAGTTCAAGCTCTCCGGGTTTCCAATGAGGTGTAACGCCGTGCCTCCTGAACAGGTAGATATGGATCGCCATAAAAGCCATAAGGCCAGCTGGCAGAAAAAAAACGTGAAAACTGTAAAATCTAGTCAGCGTCAGGTTACCATAATCATTTCCACCCTGAACTACCTCTTTTAGAAACTCTCCAATGACCGGTGACAAACCCATTATGCTTGTAGCAACTTGAGTTGCCCAGAAACCCTTCTGATCCCATGGAAGAAGATAACCGGTTAGCCCAAATCCAAAAATCATAAAGAGCATAAAAACCCCGGTAATCCAGTTCAACTCACGAGGCCTCCTGTATGCACCATAAATCAGTATTTGTCCCATATGGAGGACGGCAAGAACAATCATTGCACTTGAACCTATATTATGCATGCCTCTTACAAACCATCCGGAGAATGTCTTATGCTGAATGTAATATACACTTCCCCATGCATCTGTTGCTGACGCAGAGTAACCGGTAGCAAGCATAACACCGGATACTACCTGCATCATAAACACAAAAATCAGGGCACTCCCAAAAACATAAGACCACTTAGCTCCGCCTTCTACCGGTTCATCCATGAAAAAGTTAAAGAGGGTGCTTAGTCCAAGTCTATCTTCTAGCCATTTCTTCATTATCTCGTTATTTACTCCAGTGTTTTGTAATCTTAATAAGTAATTATCTAAGCAGGCATTTTATCAGAAATACCCAATCTCATTTTCTGATATTTTACAAATATCTTTCCATCTTTAATCTCTGTCTCTAGAGTGTCCATTCCACGTGGTGACGGCCCGGAAAGCACTCTTCCTTTAATATCAAAAAAACTATCATGACACGGACATATAAATTCCCCGGAATCCTCATCCCAATTAATTCCGCAACCAAGATGTGGACATATTGAAGTAAAAGCAGTAAATTCCTTGTCCTCGTTCATTATAATCCAAACTGCTCCTATTTCCATAGGGGGGAATTTTGTCCATGCATCAGTCTTGGCATCCACAATTTTCATGTTCATGGGAACGTTTACCTGGCAGCTACTTATACTACCCAGCTCTATCAAACCAGTTGAACCGGAAACTGTATGCCGCAAAGCCGGGCTTATAAAAACACGTATCAATGGAACAGCGTAAGCAACGCCTATCAGAGACGATAGCACCACAGAACATATCTTTAGAAAGTTACGTCTTCCCTTATTTGTATGTATTTCTGTTTCTTCTACATAAATTTGTTTATTCATATTAATACTCCTAGCCTTTCAAACTGAAAGTGAACCAAGACATTTCTATTCAACTATTAATTACGTCAACATGTTTTTCTACTTAGGTTCAATAATAGCAAATGAAAATTTATATTTTTACCACCATCTAGAAATACAGGCAATAAAAACATAATAGAGGGTATTTAAGAAGAATCGAAAGGACTTGAACGATTGATTTATATCTATACCTTAGCAAACTGCAGAACATCCCAGAAAACACTTTCACAAGAAGAATACTCAACAATTCCTTTGAACTTCAACAGACACTAACCCTTCAACACCATCAGGTTATAATATTCAAACATTTATGGCTAATAAAAAAAGTTAATTTTGATTTTTCGTACTATTTATCAATTCTCCCACAAAAGACCCTACCTTATTAACCAATATACTGCAGTCTTGATTACTATGCTTTTCTATTTCTTTTACAATGGCACTTCCAACAATAACACCGTCTGCAATTTTCCCGGCCATTCTCGCCTGTTCAGGAGTAGAAATACCAAATCCCAGAACAACTGGCAATGATGTTACTTTTTTAATCTTTTGAATATTATTTGTTATTTCACTATCTAATTCATTCTTAGAACCTGTTATTCCCACTACTGATATATAATATAGGAAACCTTGCGATTTCTTTACAATTAAATCTACACGGCTATCTGTCGTAGTAGGGGCAATAAAACAGGCCACCTTAAAATCTTCCACCTTCCCAGCCTCAATCATATCTTCTGCTTCTTCTATAGGAAGATCTGGAATTGTAGCACCATCAAGTCCAGCATTGATCGCATCTTTGACAAACCCTTCACATCCATTCTTAAAAAGGATGCTCTGGGATATCATTGATACTATAGGAATTTCAGATTTCTTTCGAATATCTCTTACGAGTTCTAATATATCTGAAAGCTTAATCCCGGATGAAAGTGCCCTGTAATAAGATGATTGTATCACTGGACCGTCTGCAATTGGATCAGAATACGGAACACCGAGTTCTATCATATCAGCGCCCCTTCTGTCAAATTCCAATATCAACTCCTTTGTAACATCCAGGCTCGGATCCCCTGCAGTTATAAACGGTATAAACGCAGGCACGCCTTTCTCTTTCAATTCCTTAAATTTAGCATCAATTCTATTCACTTAAAACACGCTCCTTTTATTGTTATAGTCTAACCAATAATGTTATAGCTATACCATTTGTTACAGATCAATTCCCAGTTTTCTAGCCACCTCAAAGGAGTCCTTATCTCCACTACCGGATAGATTTAATACAATAACCTTATCCTTATCGACCGTCGGTGCAAATTTTATCAAATACGCGATTGCATGGGAAGCTTCGAGCGCAGGAATAATACCTTCCAAACGCGCGCACATACTGAACGCCTCTACCGCTTCTTCATCAGTGACTGAAACATAATCAGCCCTGTGAATATCTTTTAAATAACTGTGTTCCGGTCCAACTCCCGGATAATCGAGACCCGCAGAAATTGAATGGACTTGTGATGTCTGACCATCATCATCTTGCAAGACATAGCTAAGGCTGCCATGAAGCACTCCCTTTGCACCACTGGAAAGAGTTGCGGCATGCTGCCCGACATCTTGACCCCATCCACCAGCCTCTACACCAATTAGTTTTACATCCTTATCTTCTATAAAAGGGTGGAAAACCCCTATTGCGTTACTACCACCACCAACGCATGCTATGATATAATCCGGTAATCTACCCTCTGCACTCAGTATCTGCACCCTCACCTCCTGTCCAATTACTATCTGAAAATCCCTGACCATCACAGGATAAGGGTGAGGACCAACTACTGAACCAATTATGTAATGAGTATTTACAACTGAAGACATCCAATCTCGAAGAGCCTCATTAGTCGCATCTTTAAGTGTTTTGGAACCTGTCGTTACCGGCACAACATTCGCCCCCAGCAATTTCATCTTGAATACGTTTAATGATTGCCTCCGTATATCTTCTTCTCCCATATAAATATCGCACTCCAAACCAAACATTGCAGCTGCCGTAGCCGTTGCAACACCATGCTGACCAGCACCTGTTTCAGCAATGATTCTTTTCTTTCCCATTCTAATAGCAAGAAGTACCTGTCCCATTGTATTGTTTATTTTGTGAGCACCTGTGTGATTTAAATCTTCTCTCTTAAGATATATTTTTGGTCCATTTAGCTTTTCTGTCAATCTTCTCGCATAATAAAGAGGCGATGGCCTGCCAACATATTCATTTAAATAATATTTTAATTCTTCATTAAATTTAGGATCCTCTTTAGCCGTTAGATATTCCCTCTCTAGCTGCTCTAGTGCCGGCATTAATGTTTCAGGTACAAATTTACCGCCATATTCACCAAAGTGCCCACTCTTATCCGGTATATTCTGTCCATAAAATGCTTCAGCTATATTTATATTATTATCTGTCATGGTTTTCATAATTTATTCTCCCTGGCACAAAAAAAGGGTAGCACAGTTTAAAAATCTCCGTGCTACCCTTCTAAAAACTACAAAAGTTACTTAATGAAGATTAATTAATGTTCTTCACCAAAACAAGGATGATCGCCGTGATCACATGCATCTTCGACTATATCACCCTCTGTTCTCTTATAACCAGTAAGCAGATCAGTATATTCACCATGCTTCCAGAAATCGAAAGCCTTATGCTCTATACCAACCTCTTTTTCAAGAGTAGAAATTCTTCTTAACTTTGAAGCTTCATCCTTGATCTGGATAAGATGTCTGTCCATTGGGAACGCACCTGCATTGTAAGAAACGTCATCAATAGCGAAATGCGCTGCTGCTTTGTATACAGCAGTTACCTGGTAAACAATCATCTCAACTGCAAGTCTTTCAATGTTTGATACATTGTAGAATCTTGGAGCACCACCTGGTAGTAAATTCATCGTATGACCACCAGTGTAGTCAGGTGCCAGGTCAGCCGGCATTGGATCAAACAAGCCTTCAAGATATAACCCAACAATAACGCCAACTGCTTCACGCCATTTAGTGAAACTGACGTTAATCTGCTCATCCATACCATACATTTGCTCTGCTGCAAATCTAGGTGAGTGACAACCCTGACATTTTTTAATCCATGCATCCCTCTTTGCTTTATGCTTTGGCGCACCTCTGTCGAGCAGAAACATACCCATATGTGCATAATCAGTTGCCATATGCTGTACATTGTGATTACCATCTTCACCTATATGGCAGTACGCACATGTAGGTGTACGGTAATTCTTAGGAGTCATCTTCTTATCCCAATCCCAAGTATCACCTTCCATCATATAAATCTTACCATGAAAAGAGTTGTACCAGAACTCGTATTCAGCATGGTCTACACCCATGTGACATACACCACATGTATCTGGCTTTCTTGCTTCTGATGGTTTGAACTGATGCCTTGTATGACATCCGTCACATCTGTTTCCAGCAATACCATGACATTGAGCACAACTAGCAACTTCTTCCGCAGGTTTTCCAATTTGCCAAGCAAATTCGGTAACAGATATATCCCAAATTGTGTGAGAGCCATGCGAACCCTGCCCACCAGCAAGATGTTCACCTTTTTCCTTTGCATGGCATTTACCACAAGTGGTGACGCTAGGCATTGTCAATTCCTGATGGTTGTTACCATGACATGCATCACATCCTACTACCTG
>CAXMPV010000113.1:0-6190 GCA_964195175.1 uncultured Thermodesulfobacteriota bacterium
GGCCTTGCCATAAGGATAATAGGAGACATCACAGACGATAGATTACAGACCCTCAGATGTGCTGATGAAATAATGATACAGGAGATAAAAACGGCAGGTCTGTATAGGAAGATTGCACAGGCATTTGCCGTCTTCTTGCCGGTGAGTACCGTTGGTGTCATGGGAGATGAGAGAAGCTACGAGAACGTTATTGCTCTTCGGGCTGTTGAATCAACCGACTTTATGACGGCAGACTGGGTAAAGATACCATACGAAGTACTGGCCCGTATTTCGAGCCGTATTATCAATGAAGTAAGAGGTGTTAACCGCGTTGTCTACGACATCAGCTCAAAGCCACCGAGCACTATTGAGTGGGAATGATTTTAAATCAAGCGCTTGTAAGTACTCACAAGCTGCTGAGTAATCTTTCCCGGAACTGCCTTTCCTATCTTAGAATTCCCAATCCTCGAAACTGGCATAATTTCCATCAGTGAATTAGTAATAAACACTTCGTCTGCATTTAGTAAAGCCTCTGTCTTGAATAACTCTTCACCTGCAGGAATATTACTGCCTTTACAGATATCAAGTACCGTTCTCCTTGTGATTCCCGGCAGGATATTAGTATCAAGTGAAGGGGTTATGACACTCCCACCGCTTACCATAAAAATGTTGCTTACTATGCATTCAGCCACATATCCATCAGTGTTGAGGATAATCGTCTCATGAGCAGCCTTTTTGTTTGCCTCTTCTTTCAACAAAATACTTATCAGTAAATTTGTTGATTTATGTCGGGATATAGGACATGATGTGCTCCTTCTGCAATCTGAAACAACCAGGGACATTCCATCGTCATAAAGTTTCCTTTCATATGGTGTAAAAGTTTTGACCTGAATCAGGATCGTTGATCTGAGGCTGTCAGTCATTTGAAGTGCACTGCCACCTTCACCCCTGGAAAGCGTAATCCTGATATATGCATCCTGAATATTGTTTTTATCAGTTAGCGTCTTTATTGTTTCAGCTATTTCTGTGTTTGTATATTCGAAGGCAATCATGAGCCTCTTTGCCGAGTGGCGCATACGTTCGATATGTTCATCAAGCTTAAAAGGCGTTCTGCCATATGAACGAAATGTTTCAAAGATACCATCGCCGTAGAGGAACCCTCTATCACCTGATGAAATGTTTGCGTCTGTGACAGGAATTATCTTGTCGTTTAAGAAGATGAAATTAGTCATAATATTAAATCTGTAGCTGCATTCCTTATGTTCCATTTCTTTCGAAAGGGCTCCAGCAACAAATAATGCGCTCAGAATTTATCCTGTCTTCCTGTTAATCCTGTCAAAAAAAAAACAACAGAAACACTACTCAAGCGTCTCTATTAATGCACGGGCCTTATGTAGTGTTTCCTGATACTCGTCTTCCGGGTCTGAATCCGCAACTATTCCGCCACCAACTTGAAAAAAGATATGATCATCTTTTACCAAGAATGTCCTTATCGCAATGTTTAAATCCATATTTCCATTAAAGCTCAAATATCCCATTGCGCCGGTGTATACACTTCGCTTGTTGGGCTCTAATTCATCAATAATCTGCATGGCCCTTACTTTCGGCACACCGGTTATTGAACCTCCCGGGAATGTTGCCTTTAGCAGGTCGATTGCGTCATACCGTGAATGTAGCTCTCCTTCGACTGTTGCAACAAGATGGTACACCGTAGGATGTACTTCCAGTTTTTTCTTCTCTGTGACCTTTACAGTATTATAATTACTTACCCGCCCAATATCGTTTCGTTCTAGATCTACAATCATTGCTAATTCTGCGTCGTCTTTCCTGCTGGAGAGCAGTTCTTCCTGCATCTTTTTATTTGTAGCTTCGTCTTTGCCTCTGGGTCGGGTGCCTTTGATTGGCATTGTTTGTATGTTGCGCACCATACTATCACTCTGTTTGCCGGCACTACCAGGCGCATTTTGCAACGACAGGAATCTTTCCGGAGATGAACTGATTACATATTTATTGTCAAATTTCAAGTAACTTGAAAATGATGCGGGATTTATTTTTCTTAATCTTTTATATATTTCGTAAGGTGAAGCTTCTATCTGTGTTTGGAAGCGCTGTGAAAGATTAACCTGATAGATATCACCCGCATTGATATACTGTTTTGCACGCTCTACAGCCCTTAAATAGTTCTCTTTTGAAAAATTGCTTATTATCTTCCGTTTTATTCTGCTTCCGTTAAATCGTGATTCCTCTTCATGCGGTATATTCGATCCATCACGAATCATCTTTAACACATGGTCAACTCTTTTCGCTGTACTTTTTTGAGAATTCTGATTAATATTTACCGATAGTAAAAAACATCTGTTCTCAATGTGATCAACAGCAATAATTGTGTCATAAAAGCTGAAACACATTTCCGGGAATTCAATGTCATCTATTGTAGTATCAGGAAGTTTCTCTATAAAATGGCATAGATCGTAGGCAAAGTATCCAACAGCGCCACACGTAAACGGGATTGACTCAAAACTGTTTTTCAGATGAAAGCTGTTTAACAGATGTCGCAATTCATCAAATGGATTCCCGGTTTTCCTGGTAATACTTTTATTGCTTTGCGTCAATATATTGCTATCTTTGGACATGACGGTAAGAAAGGGATCGTACCCTATGAATGAGTACCTTCCTGTCTTTTCATTATTATCAGCGCTATCAAGAAAAAAGTTTTTTGCTTGAGCCTGTGTATGATGAAAGATCTTCAACAAGTCAGTACCTGGATCTAACTCTTTGATTATCAGGTTTTTGCTGGTTTTACTTACTAAGTTTGCCATAAAATAGTTAAAAAATGTTTAACATAACAACGATAGATTCCGCAGAACAATAGTATGATATGTTATGTGAAATGAAAACTTTAAGTCAAGCTTTTTTCGAATTTATTCAGTAATTATATATATAAAATAAAAACAACATGCTTATCAAACTAATTTTACTGTTTACGGTTATACCCTTAATAGAATTATATCTTTTGATACAGGTCGGAAGGCATTTGGGGTCTTTCCACACGATAATGATAGTGCTTATAACCGGCATCATAGGTGGTTTGCTTGCCAGGAGTCAGGGTTTAAGTGTTCAGAGGCAAATAAGAGTAGCTTTGCAAAAGGGAATTATCCCAACAGACAGTCTAATTGATGGTTGTTTTATTCTGATTGCCGGTGCTTTGTTAATAACACCGGGAATGATAACAGATATATTTGGATTTATATTAATGGTTCCATATTTCAGGGGTTGGTTAAAAAAGCGGCTAAAGGAGATTCTGAAACGGAAATTTGAATCCGGTCGGTTTCAATACTATCAAAACCGTCAGTCCGCAAATTGGAAAGAAGAAGACCATTTTTGATTCCAGATTGTCCGTTTCGTCTTTGTTCAAACCAGATCGACCTGTGATTCTTCATCTATTAGTTGTATTTCCGATTTGAACTCAGCATCTACTGACGAAAAAAACTTTTTCTTGATATCATCGGAAGTTGCCCTTAAGAGAGTGGCCTTGTCATTTGTGTCATCAAGTTTTTCAAGCTTGATTGCTCCGGCTGCCATCGTTGCGTGGCCGCCTGAATTTAGTTCACCAAAAGCGTTTTGCAGGATCCTCCCAAGATTTACTCTTGAATCTCTGCTTCTTGCAGATAGCTGAATCTTGTCATCGATTATCCCAAAAACAAGGACGGTGTATACGCCTTCTAAATGAAGCATCATTTCTGCTGCCTGTGGTAATGCGTCTCTATCACTGATAAACCCAACAAATGACGTAAGGTATGCACCCCTGATCTCTTTATTGTTAATGGCCATGCCAATAATATCGAGAGTTTCCATACCCATGGGAGGGTGCTCTAACTGGCTCATTATATTTTTATCTACCAAGGGCGAGAGATATGATGCAGCATTCATGTCATCCGGGTATGTATTTCTGGTAAACTCCTTTGTGTCTGTACGAATTCCATATAATAAAGCCGTGGCAAGCGATATATCCGGTGTCAGGTTTAACTGACGAATATATTTAGTCATAATTGTTGCGGTCGCACCTATGTTAATTTGGATATCAATAAAATCTCCCTTAACTGAACTGAGATCAACCGGATGATGATCAAATATTAAATTAGGTGTAACCTCTTCAGGTAAGATGTTGTTTCTTGCAGGAATCGATGCCTCTATTAATGCAATCTTACCTGCAGACCGTACGACTTCCATTGCCGATTCTTTTGTTTTTAAACTTATTAACTCTATATTTAATAAATTAATCAATGCCTTGTTTTTCTGGTGACTGATAGTGCCTCCGTAATAGAGCTTACTTTCAACGTCACAGTACTTGCATATGTGTTTCAGGGTAAGTCCTGACGCAATAGCATCAGGGTCAGGATTGTCCTGTAGGAAGATTGCCATCTCTTTGCCGTTTGATTCCTTGATCATGTTAACTAATGTAAAAGCGGAATGTTTCATTTTTACATTTTCAAACGCGGACAATACTGTATTAGTGAGTACATCACCTGTATTTAGTATCATATCGGCACCGTTTGACTCCAACGCTTTAGCCTCTTCGTTATTATATGCCTTTACAAGAACAAAATTGTTTGGCAATTTCTCCTTTAGTCTCTTCACCAGTGACAGGTTGCCATTAAAATCCCCTGTGAGGATAGCAAATGTAATAGAGCTGTCGCGGTACTGAGAGTTCAAATCGAATGCATTCATGTCTGAAACAACCACGTTAACACCCTCTTCTTTCCATGAAGATAAGGCCTTTTCATTCTTGTCTACAATCAGTACCTCTCTGCCTGCATTGTTCAGTGCATCAACAACTGCATTTCCAGTTACACCACAACCAAAAATAATGTACATGAGATCACTCCGACAATGAATAATTTACTCATTGCAACTATATCAAAAAATCTCAAAGCAGGTCAAGCGTGCAGAATCACAAGCATTCTCTGCTTCTTCGAAATAAGATAAAATCAATTAACGGTAATGCTAATTTAATATACTGTGACTGGGATAAATGACTTGCTCTATATGTAAAATACGTTTACGTATGTATTTTTTTAGTGGGAAAGAAGTGTGAATTTAAGAATTCGGATTATACTTTTCATTTACAAAACTGTCAATATTAAAAAAATGAAGGTTACACTCTTTACAATATAATAAGTTTTATGCGATAATCGAATATGGTTGTTTATTATATTCACTTATTTTAATTCGATAAATTCTATTAAATATGAGTATTCTGAAAATCGTTTCAATGGCAAATATAACAGAAGGCGTATGGAATGAGTCCCTGGAAGGTCACTCTATAAAACCTGATGAGTTTGACGGGATTACTTATTATAGGGTAGTCAAAAAAGTAGGAGAGTTAAATAAAGGAACTGTAGTAACTGATTCAGGAATAATCAACGACTTCCCTCGTATAGCAAGGATTATGCATCTGGAAAATGGTATTAAACAGGCTTTTAATAATCCGTTTTATGTGGAGGAAAAAGTGGATGGATATAATGTGCGGATTGCAAAAGTCCAGGATCAAGTGTTTGCCTTTACCAGAGGGAGCTATGTTTGTCCGTTCAGTACCGATAGATTAGTAGATTTTTTTGACTATGATAATTTTTTTAAAGAGAATCCGGATTTGATTGTATGCGGTGAAATAGCAGGGCCTGAGAGTCCATATAATGGAGAATCACCTCCTTATGTGGCTGAGGACGTCAGTTTTTTTGCATTTGATATAAGAATCAAAAATAGCGACCAGCAGATTCCTATGGAGAAGAGATATAAGTTGTTTGATGATTACGAAATCCCAACCGTTACAAGGTTTGGCAGATATGTCTCTTCTGATATTAAGGATCTAAAGAGACACATTCGGGATCTGAACGAAAAAGGTTGTGAGGGCCTTGTATTTAAACCAGCAGACCCATATGAAAAAACAGTAAAATACGTTACAGCTGAATCGTGTCTGAGAGACATGAAGGTGACCTCTCAGTTAATGACAGAATATCAAGCGGAGTTCTTTACTAATAGAATGTTGAGATCACTTTTTTATCTTATGGAGCACGGTTTACCTTTAAATGATGACTTTCTTAAAAAAGCAGGAGAAGCCTTGCTGCAGCCTCTTTTTGAAAGTGTAAAAAAGGTTGCAGGTGGAGAGATGATAACTGAAAGATTTAAAGTCAGGTTCAACAAAAAGCAGAAC
>CAXMPV010000114.1:0-6153 GCA_964195175.1 uncultured Thermodesulfobacteriota bacterium
AGCTCATTCCGGCAGCAACGCTCATATAAAGCTCTAATGCTCTGTCGCTGAACTCTACTGAGTCAACATATCTGTTCTGTGTAGACGATGGTGCGACCTCTCTGGTATTATTATCTTCTGTATGCCTGTCAACAGTAATAGTTGCAAATGATTCTTTAACCGCGAGTGCCAGTTGTCCCATACTTGATAAACGCATAACTTTTTACTCGCTTTCACAAAACAATCCCTTATTATCCTGATACAGTCTTTAGATTCGTTCGGGACTAAATGATATATAACCTGAGCTAACTGCATACGGTAATAATAGAGGGCCTGGTGTGTTAATAGGAAGGGATAAGGAAGTAGAAAAAGTTGCTGATGCCATTTCGCAGAGGAAGAACCTGTTTCTTTTCGGGCAGGAGAGTGTCGGCAAAACATTCATTATAAAGCATGTTCTTGATAAGACAGGTAGTATGGGGATTCTCTATTCCAATAACTGCTCAACTATTAAGACATCTCTTGCCGGATTCCTGAAAGGTGACTACGATCCCGCATTTCTCTCCAGTCAAAACATCTCATCATTAAGGAAGTTATTCTATAAAAGAGTACATAAAGAGAAACCTTATCTTCTGTTTGATCACATGGGAAGTGTAGGGCCAAAGTTCTTCTCATATCTAGAAAACCTGCTTGATGAACATCCGGCACTCTTTATTGCGAGGAGTCCCGACCCCGGGGAAATTGGTGATTTATCACTGCTTCTCTTCTCATTTGACAAGCTGGAAGTTCACAATCTGAATCGAAAGCGTGCTTTCGAGTTGATAACTCATTTTATAGAGAATTTCGGCCTTGAGATAGACAAGGCCGATTTCTTCAGGAAAGAGGTCTTCCGGTTATCAGATGGCAACCCGTCAGCAATCAGGGAGATCTGTCAGTACGCGGCGAAAGATGAGTATAAGGTTGGCAGTAAGATAAAGTTCAGGCTCTTGAATCTGGACAGGAAGATAGATGATCTTGAGTTATAAGGGTTATCGGTCATTGGTGATCTGCCATTCGCAACTCTTAACCTACAATACTGTTCCTTCACGTTCTCTGCTCCTTAGTGAGATGAGAAAGAGATTTCTCATACACCTTTCCAAAAATATACATATGTATTAAGTAATCTAACCATAGTAAATCCACTTCCACTCCATTCCCGGTAGTACTTAGTGTTTTTGTTCCCTATTGCTTACTAAGTCCTCGGGTTAACCTGAGGAGTGATATTGGGTATCTTGCATACCCATACTGTACCCATTAAAGTCATATTGTATTCTGCTCATCATCGTGAAAAGTTATTGGCAACTTTTATCCTGGGAAGCAGGTATTAATGGATTGTGATTTAGGGATTAGAAGTCGATTCGTGTAAATTAGTGGAATTCGTGTCTAATTAATCTCACCCCATAACCCTTCAAGTTTTTTTACATTCTCTTTGAGTTTCCCTGACGTGTTTGATAGCGAGGTAAGTTCGTTCTTTATAGACTCTGCACTGTCCCTGCGTATATCCTTGCCTTTTTGCATTGCCTGCTCTATGTTCTCAATGAGTTCATTTCCCAGTTTACTGATCTCTCTTGAGTATTGTTTGAATGTGCTGCCTATCCTGGATGCAAGTGAAGAGCGTGTTCTTCCGCAGTTTCTGCCTACTTCAGATGCTACCAGATCGATCATCTCCTTCTGTACCATTTTCCTGCTGATAGACTTTGGCATGAAGGTTCTCAGTATCGATTTAACATCTTCCTCGGTCATAGAGGTGCCATCCTGAACCATATAAAAAAAACGCTTATCTTCTGCCAGATCAATAGAGAGATCGGATTGTTGCATTGGTACTTCAAAGAGCTGTTCGGCAGCAGTTTTAAACTCCTGCATGATATCGTTGGAACGTTTCGTATAACGGTTGAATGTCTCCTGTATGTTGTCAGATATCACTACCTCTATATCTTCTTTGAATAGATCAAATCCCTTAACTATCTCTGTCTTGATAGTTTTCTGCATATTATCTCTCAGGGTAGTTGGATTGGCATTATGATTTTCTTCATAAAAACTACGCAGGCACTCCCTTATCCTGGTAGTCTCAGTGTCATCAAAACCCTTTAATATCTCTTCTACTTTTTGGTTTAATTTAATAGTTTCTCCCTTGATCAGGTAGGCGATATCTTCTTTGTCCTTCTTGAGATTAGCATTGAGTTTGTGAAAGGTATCTATCTTGTTTTCCAACTCCTCTTCAGAATCTGTCAGTGCCTTGGTCTCAATAGCCATCTGGGATAGTGTTTGAAGAGTGATCCGCTTAGTTTTGGAAATTGCAGTGTTTAAGACTATCCTTCCCTTCTCTGTCGAGAGAAAATCCCCGATGGCATCTTCCATGGTTGAAAGGCCGCTTTCTAAAAGCAGATCTTCGTCATTAGACGTTTTTGCTTTCAGAGCTTTTCTGGCAGAGATTGGCCATATTTTCTGAACGGTGAACCCCATTTCTCTAAGCACGTTCGTGTTGTGTTCAGACATTTCTGTAATCTCTTCCGGGGTCAAATTATCAACTTTATTCAGAACAAAAAATATCTTCTGTGTAGAGCTTTTAATCGTCTCAAGCAGTTCCTTCTCCACCTGTGAGATGGGGACATCTGCGCTCATCAGGAATACTGCGGCATCCAGATGGTCCAGGAATTCATAGGTGGTCACTGTATTGTGGAGGAATGTTGAGCCTATACCCGGTGTGTCTACAAGCTGCATCCCTTTTTCAAGGAGTGGTATAGGATACTCAATAGATGCACATTTAACTCCGCGTACATTTTTCGGATTACCACTTTCTGTTACATAGTCATGGAGCTCCTCAATTTGAATATTCTTTTCAGTGCCGTCATTCATAAAAATAGTGCACTGAACTTCATTGCCGAACTTAAGGATCGTTACAATGGACGTCAAAGGCACTACAGAAGAGGGGAGGATCTCATTGCCGACCAGACTATTGATAAGTGTAGTCTTTCCTCTTTTAAACTGTCCCAGTACTACGAGGTTAAAATGGTTTGATATTAGCTGCTCTTTGACTGCGAGTAGACGTTCATTGCCTGTCCCGTCGCTCTCATCCAACAGACTGTTTGTGTCTGTAATGATGTCCAGGATAGTTGTCTTGTGGTTTATGAACTCTTCTAGCATGTTATTGGTGATTTCTCTAATAAAAAAACTCCTATCGAAGTATTAAGCCCTCAACAGGAGTTATCGTATGTAATGTAGTGCCAAAACTGATAATCTTTTTAGATAGTAGTAATTATGATATTCGTTGTCAAGCTGATTTAGCGTTAAACTAAATTGAGCGATTTGAGTCGCCGCATCCTTTAGGTTGCGTAATTTACAAGGAATTCACATATACCCATCGAATGAAGAGAAGCGTCCTCTAAGGCGGACGGCTACTACACTCCAAGTTAAAAATAGGAGATTTGTTTTAAACACAACTTTAGCTCATTTCCCGTCCGAACAGCTTGCCGGGCAGGCAAACTTCCTGCCCGAACTGATTGGCAGGCGGGTAGGCACTTTTAACTCTAAGTGTTCCTAGGCCAGTACATTATTATAAATACACCAACCAGGCAGACTATACCGCCTATAATGTCATATTTATCAGGATTTACTTTGTCAATCTTCCATCCCCACAAGATGGACATGACAACAAACACTCCTCCATATGCGGCGTAAACTCTGCCAAAGTGAGCAGGTTGAAGAGTAGGAATTATTCCGTATAGTACCAGGATTATTCCTCCCAATATACCGACCAGGAGACCCTTGCCTTCCCGAAGCCATAGCCATACAAGGTAACCACCGCCTATCTCGCATAATCCAGCCAGTACAAATAGTATGATCGATTTAGTAATTATCATATGTGATGATATAAGTAATTGAATAATGAATGTTAAACATCGAATTCGTAATTCAAAATTAAGATTCTTCGGTCGTGCCTCTCTCAGAATGACATGTTTACCTGTCCGGCCAGGGCATCCGGACGAGAATGTCATTCTGAATGTAGCGAGGCAGAATAAAGAATCTAACTTCTAAGCTGTGTGATTATACTATCGTCATTAATAGTTTGATACCTTAACTTTATCCATTGATCCCGTCACGAGAAAAACTATGCGTTCGCAGATGTTGGTTACTCGGTCTGCAATTCTTTCAAGGTTGTGAGCTGCCCATAGCAGATAAGTGGCTCTTGTAATTGTTGTAGGGTCCTCAGTCATAAATGAAAGGAGCTCTCTGTATACCTGATCATAAAGCAAGTCTACTACATCATCTTCACTGCAGATGGCTATTGCAGTATTAGCATCTTTGTTTATATATGCATCAATGCTTCTCGTAAGCATGTCAGATGCCTTATCGGCCATCTTTGGAATATCTATTAAACGTTTTAGCAGTGGCGTATTTCCATGCATGATAACAATTTTACCGATCCCTTCGGCATGGTCACCCATACGTTCCAGATCGGTCGAAATACTCAATACGGTTATCAATTCACGCAAATCAGTAGCAACCGGTTGTTGAGTTGCAAGCAGGTTGATACATTGCTCCTCGATATCCCAACGTTTCTTGTTAATAATAGAGTCATCTTTAATTACTTTCTCTGCTTTTGCAGTATCAAGATTTTGCAGTGCATCAACCGAGAGATTCAGTGCAGTGTTAACAAGATTTCCCTGGTTGATTATCTCTACTTCAAGTGCCTTCATGTTTTCTCTAAAAGTTTTTCTTCCCATAAGTTTTCTCCATTTATAATACTTATAAATAAATGATATATTTTAACCGAAATTTCCGCTGATGTAATCTTCAGTAAGTTTCTCTTTTGGATTTGTAAATAATGTATTGGTATCTCCATATTCAATGAGTTCTCCCATATAAAGAAAACCGGTAATATCTGAAGCCCTCGCGGCCTGCTGCATATTATGGGTAACAATGATAACAGTGTACTTTTTCTTCAGTTTTACCATCAATTCTTCTATCTTGAAGGTGCTGGAAGGATCTAGAGCGGAACATGGCTCGTCCATCAAAATTATTTCAGGTTCAATTGCAAGTGCCCGTGCAATGCACAGTCTCTGCTGTTGCCCCCCGGAAAGTTGAATGGCAGACGAGTTAAGTCTGTCTTTAACTTCATTCAATAGCCCACAATCATGCAGTGTTCTTTCCACAATCGCAGAGATCTTCTTCTTGTCTTTTGTTCCATTAATACGCAAACCATAAGCGACATTATCGTATATTGATTTTGGGAATGGATTTGCTTTCTGAAACACCATTCCTATCTTTTGTCTGACTTCTGTTATATCTGTATCATGGTCATATATATTTTTATTGTGAAACAGTATTTCTCCATCTACCTTTGATTCAGGTATGAGTTCATTCATCCTGTTTATGCATCTCAACAGGGATGACTTTCCGCAGCCTGATGGGCCAATAATAGCTGTTATTTTTTTATCTTCTATTTCCTGGTTAATGTTTTTTAATACCTGCTTCTTACCATACGTTAAACTCAGATTTTTGATTTTAATATTATTCATATGTTTTTCTAATGATTTAAGAATTCAATGTTATTGACACTTCGACTCCATTCAGTGTCTACAGTGCAGAAGTTGCATATTTTTTTCTCAGTTTATTCCTTGCGATTATAGCAGCCAGATTCAATGCCAGTACGGTAAAGATCAATATGAGTGTTGTTGTATAAACCATAGGTAATGCCGCCTCTACGTTAGGAGATTGAAACCCTACATCGTATATATGAAACCCCAGATGCATAAATTTCCTCTCCAGATGTATAAACGGAGAATAGCTGTCAATAGGGAGAGATGGGGCCAGTTTTACAACACCGGTTATCATCAGTGGTGCAACTTCTCCTGCAGCTCTTGCCATTGCGAGTATCATGCCTGTAAGGATTCCGGGTGTTGCCTGGGGAAGAGTCACTCTCCATAAAGTTTCAAACTTAGTTGCCCCGAGGCCATAAGAGGCTTCTTTCAATGATTTTGGAACAGAAGATAGTCCTTCCTCTGTAGCCACTACCACAACAGGCACAGTAAGGAGTGCCAGGGTAAGTGATGCCCAGAGGATTCCACCAGTTCCAAAAGTAGGTGTTGGCAGGGTGTCGCTATAAAACATTTTATCAATACCTCCACCGATGAAGTA
>CAXMPV010000115.1:0-6039 GCA_964195175.1 uncultured Thermodesulfobacteriota bacterium
TGGCCATTTTACCGATGGTTTTAAATCATAGCTCTCGAGCATTTGAGCAACTGACAAAGCCGCAATCTGAGTAATATTTTGTCTCAGTTTCCGTTCCAGTGATGTTAGCGGTAACAGGAGAGAGAATGTCAGGTCCAGGCCTGGTTCCGAATTCCATATTCGGGTAAAACGGCCTCTTCCATCTGTCTGTTCGTCAGCCCAGATAACTGAGTAATCCGGCAAGGTCGAACAATGTTGTTTGAGAAATGCATTGGTAGACTCCATCCTGGCATATTTATAAATTGTGTATACCGTTTTATCAGGCTTAACAATTTCTGGTTTTTGTTCAATATTCATAATAAATGACCTGAAAACCTTATGATAGGCTGAGATTCTATTTTGTTACATTGTGTGCCGCTATCTTCTTTCGTTTGCGATCTGTTTCATTCAACAGTTTCTTCCTGATACGAAAGGTTTTAGGGGTTATCTCGATCAGCTCGTCTTCTTCGATATACTCCAATGCCATTTCAAGAGTCAACTCCCTTGGAGGTGACAGCTTTATTGATTTATCTGCTGTAGCAGATCTCATATTCGTAGCTTTTTTGGCACGGCACACGTTAACGGCTATGTCTTTTTGATCACAATGTTCACCCACTACCATGCCTTCATAAACTTTGTCACCTGGTTTGGCAAACATGACCCCGCGGTCGCGTAAACCATCAAGGGCATATGCCATCACGTCTCCATTAGACATTGAGACTATAACGCCCTGAGACCTGTGTGGGATGGCACCCTTAAAATATTCGTATTCGTGGAAATTATGATACATGATTGCTGTGCCCTGGGTGGAGCTGAGGAGTCTCAGTCTTAATCCGACAAGTCCGCGTGATGGAAGCTTGAACTCAAAATGAATTCTCCCATTGCTCTCACGCATATTCAGCATTTCTCCCTTTCTGATTCCCAACAGTGAAATAACCTGACCATCGAACTCTTTAGGAACATCAATTACCAGGAATTCAATGGGTTCTGCCTTTTTCCCATTAATTTCCTTGTAAATAACCTTTGGTTTTGAGACCTGAAGTTCGTAACCTTCTCTCCTCATACTCTCAATCAATACAGATAGATGTAATAAACCTCTGCCTGATACGTGAAATGAATCTCTCGATTTATCATCATGTACTTTCAGCGAAACATTTGAACGCAATTCCCTGTATAGCCTATCCCTCAGATTTCGGCTTGTTACATATTTACCATCCTGACCGGCAAAAGGGGAGTCGTTTACTGAAAACATCATTGACAGTGTCGGTTCGTCTATGGTTATGATTGGGAGCGGTTTTGGGTTACTAACATCTGCCAGAGTATCTCCAATCTCTACATTCTCTATTCCAGTGATTGCGACTATATCACCGGCAACAGCCTCTTTTATGCTTACTCGTTCCAGACCGGCAAAAGAATAAATTTCAGAAACCTTTTCTTTAGATTTTTCGCCATTTCTCTTTAGCCATGCAACCTGACTGCCTGCGCGTAAACTCCCATTAACAACCTTTCCAATTCCTATTCTACCAACGTAGTCGTTATAGTCTTGTGCCTGTATGAGCATCTGGAATGGTTCGTCCGGGTTGGTCGTTGGTGGCGGGATATGCTCAATAATAGCGTCCAGTAGTGGAGTTAGAACAGTGCTCTTTTCGCCTATCTCACGCATAGCGTATCCGTTTTTTGCGCTGGCATAAACTACCGGGAAGTCTATTTGATCGTCATCTGCTTCCAGGTCTACAAAAAGGTCAAAGACTTCATCAAGGACGTCATTTGGCCTTGCTTCGGGTCTGTCAATCTTATTGATAACGACAATTGGTTTCAGGTGATAACCCAATGCCTTCTGCAATACATATCTCGTTTGCGGCATTGGACCCTCGTATGCATCTACCAGGAGCAGTACTCCTTCTGCCATCTTTAAAGTACGTTCCACTTCACCCCCAAAGTCCGTATGGCCGGGAGTATCTATAATATTTAGCTTGATATCTTTATATTGGATAGAGAAGTTTTTAGCAGTAATGGTTATTCCGCGTTCTTTTTCCTGGTCGTTAGAGTCCATTACACGTTCGGCAACTTCCTGATTTTCACGAAAGACACCGGTCTGCTTTAACATTTGGTCTACTAACGTTGTTTTTCCATGATCCACATGGGCGATTATAGCGATATTTCTGATATTTTTAATTTCCACAATTGACTTCCGTTTCTCTGTTTTGTTTAGGCCTGGCCTTTACAGCACTTAAATTAATAAAAGATAAATTTCTAATAATGGTATTCTAATACGTAATATATAAGAATTTATAAAATTTAAATTCCTTATTATAGTGATATTTACTTAATATTACAGTAAAAAATATAGTGTTTTTTATGATTCCCGAAACTATGAGTAAATATTATTGCAGAGCGCAAGACTGAACTTGCATAAGGCGTGGACGGTACTACCTGAAGTTATCAATGTAAAAGAATATATTCTGTTGTTTGGCTTAAATACTTGATTTTATAACATGCTTAATCTAGAATGATTTACGCCTATCATTATCATAAATTGATGCTAACCAGGCATGTATATCTCAGGCTGTTTAGTTGGTCAGGTAGGAGATGGGTTTGCTTAATTATGCTCAGAATCCATGTACTATTAACTTAGCAGAACATATTATTGATAAAAAGTAGTAATGATGTAGAAGTGTTACGGAATAATTATGAGAAATAACATTGTACACGCAGGTGCACACGAACTTCAGTATGAGATACGTGAAATAGTAGCAGTTGCGAATTGTTTGGAGGATATGGGGCTGGATGTTTGCTGGGAAAATATTGGCGATCCTGTTCTTAAAGGGGAAAAGATTCCGTCATGGATCAAGAGCGTAATAAAGGAGGCGGTTGACATCGATTCTTCATTTGCTTACAGCCCTACAAAAGGTTTGGTGGAAACAAGGGCTTTTCTTGCAGAAATTTGTAATAGACGGAAAAAGGTACAGATCACAGAGGAAGATATTATTTTCTTTAATGGAATCGGTGATGCAATATCCAAGGTCTATAACTACTTAAGGAAAGAGGCACGGGTAATCGGCCCTTCGCCTGCTTATTCTACTCATTCATCAACTGAGGCTGCTCATGCCGGTGAAGATCATATAATGTATAAATTGGATCCAAAAAATGGTTGGATGCCGGATATTAATGATCTGCGTGATAAAATAATAAATGATAAATCAATATCCGGGATATTAATGATAAACCCTAACAATCCGGCAGGTACTGTTTATTCACGGGATGTAATGGTAGATATTGTAAGAATTGCGGAAGAGTTTGATCTGTTCATTGTGTGTGATGAGATCTATTTAGAAATAACGTATAATGGGAAAATATCGACTCCGTTGAGTGATGTTATCAATGACGTCTGTGCAATATCGATGCGGGGGATTTCAAAAGAGCTCCCATGGCCTGGTGCTAGATGTGGTTGGATAGAGGTATATAATAGAGGTAATGATCCAGTGTTTAGCACTTATATTGAGACGATATTGAATGCAAAAATGCTGGAAGTTTGTTCCACAACGCTTCCTCAAACCGTTATACCGTCTTTATTATCTGACCCAAGGTACAAAGAATATAATTCCGAAAGAAATAAGCAGTACGAAGCAAAGTCTAAATTCGCTTATGATGCTCTGGTTGGGATCGACGGCATAATAGCGAATCGAGCCGATGGCGCATTTTATATGACAGTTGCTTTTGAAGATGGCGCCTTAAGCGATAAGCAGAGCCTTGCGATTAGCAATGATAAAGTAAGGGCTTATATTGAAGATAGCGTGTGCAGTGTGGCTCTTGACAAAAGATTTGTTTACTACCTGCTGGGTGCTACAGGTATTTGTGTGGTACCATTAACCGGCTTTAGCTGTGACATATACGGATTCAGGGTGACATTATTAGAGACCGACATGGAAAAATTTGAATGGATATTTAAAACAATTGCAGAAAAGACAAAAGCATATTTGAATTCCTGATTCCTCGTAGTATTATTGTTAGTAGTTCTCAAACCACAAAATCATTTCACCTGAAAAGGGATTAATTCATTTCGAATCGGTTTCAATTGTAATTGATTTTCACGGTAGGTAAACACGATTGTCATCATGAACCCGTATCGAGTGCTCTTGAACATTAAATTTAACGCCTGCTTGCCCTAAGACGATACTGTTCATTTCATTTCTTGAAGCGTCTTTTTTGTTAATACTGGTTCCAGGACAGATCCGGTTAGCCAAAATATTATCCTCTCGGCCTTATACGCAAATATTACGCAATCAATTTAATACCAGATTGTAAATTGCGAAAATACTGCGCTATATGCGCAGTAAAAAGTCATAGTAGGATTATTTTGTTTTATAGTATTAAATTGTAACATGCTATCATTACATGCTTTACGAATTACAACTCCGTTTTGATAATGAATAAATTTGCAATGGTATATGCTTTGCTCTCTGTTCAGTGTAATAATTCTTTTTAACTCTTTTGGAGGGTAAGTTATGGCAAAATCAGCAAGTGATTTTATAGACAAGTTGCAGGAAGATTGTTTGAGCCATCCGGCACTGAACCATTCATATTTGAATAGGTTCAAAAACAAAGAACTAAACAAGGGGCAAGTCAAGATATTTGCTGAGCAGTACTATTGTTTCTCACGCCATTTTTCCAGGTATCTAGCTGCTCTGATAGCTATTGTTCCAGATGAAGGAGCGAGAGCTCCATTAATTAAAAATCTAGGTGAAGAATACGGTGCTCGACAGGAAGAGAACCAGGATATGGATCCGGAACTGACACATCCCGCAATATTCAGGGCATTTTTGAGATCTGTTGGTATTGACACCTCGCCAGAAGCGCTTGATGCAATCAAACCGCTACCGGAAACAAAGCTTTTTGTTGACAAGTATCTGAATATCAGATATCTGAATTACATTGAGGCTTATGGTGGGTTTGGGCCTGGAACCGAATATATAGTACCTCAGATGTATACGCTCGTGCGTGAAGGTTGCAGGGGCGCGGGATTGACAGAGGACGAAGTGCTTTTCTTCTCCGCTCACATTGAGTTGGATGTGGAGCACGCCGAAGGTATTAAGGAGTCTTTGCTTCCGTTTGCTAAGACTGCTGACGAGCAGAGATTAATGAGATTCGGTGCAATGGATTTTCTTGATGCAAGATGTGTTTTATGGGATGGACTGGAAAGAGCTAGTAATTTCTAAAATCATTAGTAATTGCTGTTTATGATTAATATACGAAGAAGTTTTTAATGTTCCCCGTTAGTAAGCTCATGTGTTGTGTTACAATGATATGAGTTTCTAACGGGGTTTTTTAATGTAATAAGAAGCCGAGATGTTAATCCACATAACACCTGACATTTCTATAGATTTACTTCTTTGCATAATTAACTTATTTCTTGAATAAAGTTTAAAATCTGCTATATTCCTCTGTAAGTGTAAAAGAATCATAGAGCCTTGCGAAAACTGAATCGTGTTATAGAAACAATTATTACATTAGTTTTCAATAATAAACTCTTGATATATTTAGTATATAAATAACATTTACATAACAATTTTTTAAATGAACAGGAGGCCTTTATATGGGAAGTTTGCAAATACCGAATAAATCGGCAGCAACCGGGACAAGAACGAGAACCGGTAGCGATGTATTGCCGCAAAGTGGGATGTGTGTTGTATGCCTTGATGGATGTCCTGGATATTGTGAAATTGGTCTATCGGCAATGAGGGGACCGGAAACTATATACCCTATACCTTTTGGGAAAAGCACATCCAGTGGTACTAAGGATTATCCTGTAGACTATTCACACTTTAACATTTCCGGAACTGTTGCCAGTCACCACCAGAAAGAGTACGAACAGTTTACTAATGTAAATGTTGAAACACGTCTCGGTAGAGATAAAGGTCTCAAGTTAAAATTCCCATTGATCTGTACAGGTTTGGGGTCAACTCAGATAGCAAAGAATCATTTTGCGGATCTCGGGGCTGGTTCCGCTATTTGCGGTACCGG
>CAXMPV010000116.1:0-6026 GCA_964195175.1 uncultured Thermodesulfobacteriota bacterium
GTTAAAAACAGCTTTGCCACCAAGGTACAAAACCGTTAAAGCCAGTATAGAGCTGGTGACTTAGTGGCAGTCCTTTTCTTTTTTTACGTAATGTTTTATTGGAGGTAGAAGTTAAAATGGAAATTAATGAAAAATCGGTTTTTTACGCACCTGATTATTATCATATAGAACAAGACTCGCTCCACCTGTTTCTCGATCCTGAGATGCCTAACTGGGTTATTACTGATAAAAGGGGTAGCCAGATTATAGACGACATTAAGAATTGTAAAAACGTTAAGGAGTTGATGCACAACTATGCAAATAGTTTTGATATGGACTATACCAGGGCATGGTTGGAAGTTCATACGTTGCTGAAGGACCTGATAAGGTCTGAATTTCTGACATCAGAACCGGCAAAGAAGATTGCTTACACAGGGCGTGCAGATTTCATCCATGCGGACAGGCTCAATGAGTTGTGGATACATACAAATAATTCATGCAATCTGACATGCTCACATTGCCTGGTGAATTCGTCACCGAATGAGGACAAGGGGCTTTCTACAGAAAGCATTAAAAAAATTATTGATGAGGCTGCGGTATTGGGAACATCCCGCTTTTACTTCACGGGTGGAGAACCATTCATAAGAAAGGATATTTTTGAACTTATTGATTATGTCTGTAACCAGAAAAAGTCCGAACTCATAATACTTACGAATGGAACACTCCTGAAGGGAGAAACCATAGAAAAGTTACAAAAGTTTGATAAGAAGCTCTTAAAGATCCAGATAAGCCTTGATGGTTCAAAACCGGAGATCAATGATCCGTTAAGAGGTAAAGGTAGTTTTAATCTGATCGTTGAAGGCATTAAGAATATTGTTGGCGCCGGATATTCTCCAACGGTAACAACGGTTGTTGCAAACAGCAATATAGATGACATACCTGAAACGACTAAATTGTTAGCTTCATTGGGAGTGAAAACTCACCATCTTTTGTGGGCTCACAAGAGGGGCAGGATAACCGACAATGGCAATAATTCTATTCCTCCGATAGATAAGGTAATTGAAGTAACGAGGAAGGTGAAAGAGGTTGCCAGAGAATCGGGTATTTCAGTTGACAACCATGACTCATACAAATTCAGGGCAAACAGCAACAGAGGCACACGGTATGATTTGGGGAATGCCTGTTACGACAGCATGTGTGTATATTCAAACGGAGACGTTTATCCGTCTGCTTCATTTGCCGGTCATGCAGGTCTGAGGTGTGGAAATGTTCTTGATAATACGCTCAGGGAAATCTGGGAAAACAGTAATATGAGTAAGGCATTTAGAAATGCGACACTCCAGAATAAGGATAAGTGTAAGGAGTGTCATATTAAATTTATTTGCGGAGGCGGGGACATTGAACATTCATTCTTTTACTCAGAGAACGGGTTCAAGCTGGAAGCAGATAAATTCCCCAAGGATGTCGGCATACATGCTCTGGATCCTTATTGCGATCTGCACAAGGAGATAACAAAGGATGTTATCTTTGAACTTGCTGAAGTCAGGAAGAAAATGCAGGAGAGAAAAACAGGATTCAGTGCTCCCACTGTCTTAAGGTCGATGGGTGATGGCGCTGCTGTTTGTGGTGCTGATCAACAAATTGCGGATTCACAATCGGTTTACACCCTTCATTCCAACTGTGTACTCTCTTTTGATGTTGATAAGCCAAGGAGTATCGTGCGTGAATTTTACGGTAAGGCCGCGGAAGAGCCTCAGGAAGAGCTATGCTGCCCTACCAAGAATTCTCAGGAAGATACCAGCCATATTCCACAAGAAGTATTGGATAGGTTCTATGGATGCGGGAGCCCGACAATTATTGCTAAGGTTCTACCGGGAGAGACCATGGTCGATCTGGGTGCGGGCGCAGGGATTGACTGTTTTATTGCTGCCAAAAGAGTCGGTCCGAAGGGGAAGATTTATGGAATTGACATGACGGATGAGATGCTGAAGGTTGCCAATGAAAACAAGCTTCTGGTGGCAAAGAATCTCGGCTACGATATTGTAGAGTTCAGAAAGGGGTTTCTGGAAGATATCCCGGTTGATAGTGGTACCGTTGATCTGATTACTTCTAATTGTGTTGTCAATCTATCACCCGATAAAAAAGCCGTTTTTAATGAAATGTGGCGTGTCCTGAAAGACCACGGCAGGATTGTAATATCTGATATTGTCTCTCAGGTAGAGACGCCCCCACGCCTTAAGCTTAACAACCAATTATGGGGTGAGTGTATCAGTGGCGCCCTTACCGAAGATGAATTTATGGCCTATCTGGAACAAGCCGGTTTTTACGGACTTCAGACATTGTCCAAGGTGTTCTGGAAAGAGGTAGAAGGATACTCATACTATTCTGTAACACTGCGTGGGTATAAGTTTGAAAAGAAAGATGGTTGTGTTTACATTGGGCAGAGGGCCGTTTACCATGGTCCGTATAAGGCGATAACGGATGAAGAAGGTCATCTCTTTCCCAGAAACGAACCTGTTGAGGTATGTACGGATACCGCAGAAAAATTAAGCAATCCACCCTATACGGGACAGTTTACGATATTTAATGTAAATGATGGAAATAAGGCACCATACAGTTGCAGCACCTCAGAGGAAGAAGGCGTTTCTTGTTGTTAAGTTATATTAGTTTTAAATATGAATAATAGGTATGGTGTCTCCTGATTCAGGTTTAGCTTAAGGACAGATCAAAGCCGATATTGATTTCGTTTTTTATCTTCAAAGTGCCCATCATCGCCTTGAAAGGTTTTATTCCGTAGTCTTTCTGAAGTAAGGTAATCATCCCCTTTAAGTTTCCGCCATTGGTGTCTATATCAAAATCGATGGATTTAATAACGCCGTGTAAATTTAATCCTCCATTTATGTGAAAGCCGCCTTCTTTTTTCTGAATAGAGTTAGAAATAAAATTTACAATGGGATATTTGTCCGGATGTAATACTTTAACACCCATATCTTTTTCAATATCCGCCACGTCTTTCTCTTTTAACGCATCAGTTCGTTCGCCATCTTTCAGGGCACAAATTACTTTTAGAGAATTTGCCTGTATCTCCAGTTCTAAACTTCCCGATGCAAAACCTGCCTCCGGTACTTCCAGATTAACTTTGAAATCAGTTATATCGATCAATAAGTCATGAGCTAATTTACTCAGCAAGCCTTCTTTGAAAGTATAAACATTCAAGTTTCCAGAATTTGTATCAAGGCAATAAGAACCGGCTTTTAAAGACATCTTTCTCCTCCTTTAAACAAGACTAGAAAGTTACTTCTGTTCTCTAAGAGACGTTAAAATGGTTTCTTTGTGGTATGACTACCTTATTTTACATCACATGTCTACTTTTTTTAATAACTTCTTTGCCAGGCTTTCCATAACACTTTCTTTTTGAAGGGCCTCTGCCGGATCATGCTGCCAGGAGGTATCATGTTGTGCATTGGTGAATCTTTGCCGTGAATGGCTTGAGATCCTAGAGGGCAATTGTGAATTTTTTTATAGAAAAAAGGCTAATATGAACCATTGTTAATAATTATTTTTTTGTGCCTCTAATAATATCAGAGTTTCAGATAGCATGCGAAAAACAGCAGGATGTATTACTGTATCTTCTGATTATATAAATATATAGAAATATAGTGAGAAGATTGGATATTTGGTGGAATGTTAAAATATGCTGTAATATGGCTGAAATAAGACGATGTTTTGCTGGAATGCTAGAAAAAGAAATTCAGGTTTTTACAATAATTTTATTTTTTTCGTTATGGTGTAAATCCAGAGTGAAGGGTTCTTTCAATAAATACAAACCCAGGTTTTAAATTTATATAAGTCTATTGCATTTGCGATATTGAGTAAGCTTGCAGTGGATTGGAAATTTTCTCATAAATGTATGTGCTGGTACCTTGCGGTAGCAATAAATTATCAGATAAATATCGAATTGGCACTTTATTAAAATCTAGGTATTAAATTTGCTCTTCACCCACATGTATTAACAGGTGTCTTTGTATATATAAACTACAACAAGTTTCACCGGCATATACAACCAATACTTTGCTTTTTCTGTGTATTCCGTTATTTTCATATTGAAAGGCGGTACATTATGTCTGTTAAGGATAAGAAGGAAGTAGAAAGCATTTCGAGTACGTCTCAGCTGGCCAACACACCATTCATTGATATAGACGCATATGCGCCCAAAATGATGGCAAACAGGGTTGGGCAGGTGGGAGTCGCAAAATCTAATATAGGCTTCCTCACAACGCTTGCCCTTAGTATTCTTGCCGGTGTCTTTATTGCATTAGGCGCACAGCTGATGATGATGGTAACACATACAGCAACCTCCAGCCTCGGTTTAAATGCGTTGGTTGGTGGTGTCGCCTTTACCATGGCCCTGGTCTTAATCGTAATTACGGGTGCAGAGCTTTTTACGGGTAATTGTCTTATCGCCATGTCCTTTTTTGCCGGAAAGATTTCGAGCGGTGATCTCAACAGGAATTTGATTATCTCTTTTATCGGGAATTTTATCGGTGCATTGAGTATTGTTTTCTGGATATACCTCTCCGCGCAGTGGACGGCTCACAACCATCTGCTTGGTGCCAAAATTGTCATCGCTGCTAATGACAAAGTAAACCTGTCATTTGGTGTTGCCTTTGCGAGGGGGGTGCTTTGTAATTCCCTGGTGTGCCTGGGTATCTGGTTGTGTTATAGCGCCAGAAATAACCTGGATAAGGTGTTATCTTTACTTTGGCCAATATCTTGTTTAATAGCCTGTGGGTTCGAGCACTGCGTAGTTAATATGTGGCTTATCCCGATGGGTATTCTCTTGAAAAGCAATCGTTTCGTAATGGAGGCTGTTGAAAGGGTAAACGGGGGGCCTTTAGATATTGCAAATCTTACCATTGCTAAAGGATTTATCGCTTATAATTTAGTCCCTGTTGTCCTTGGAAACTTATTTGGCGGTATTGTATTAGTTGCGGGTGTATATTGGTTTGTTTTTTTACGAACACCAAAGAATAAGAAAGTAGGTTAAAATGGCTGAAAACAAGACTGGAAAAACTGTTAAGGCAACAAAACCCGTTAAAACGGCGAAAACAGTCAGGACTTCAAAGGCAGTTAAGGCTGCAAAACCTGTCAAAACGAAGAGGGCGACCAGGACAACAAAGGCTGTCAGGTCTGTAAAATCTGTTAAGAAAAAAGATATTAAGGCAGTGACACCAACCACCCCCAGGGTTGTCTATGATGTAGACGCCTATTCACCCCAAAAAATTGCAGCACGACTTGATGCAGTAGCAGCTGTAAAGGCAAAAGATTCTCCTGCTGTAACATTTTGGCTGGGTGTTAATGCCGGTGTTTTTATAGCGCTGGGTGCTCAATTCGCTACCTTAGTGGTGAGTGATTCCGGACTGCATGCCGGGCTTACAGCAGTAGCTGGAGCTATTTGTTTCTGCCTCGGCCTCATACTGGTCGTCGTTGGTGGTGCGGAACTCTTTACCGGTAACTGTATGATTTTTATTGGATATTTGGAAAAAAGGATTACCACCAAGAGGATCTGTAATCACTGGACTATTTCATTGATTGGGAATTTCGTAGGAAGTCTCATCGTTGTTGCATTTGTGTATAAGTCGCATCAATTTGAGTTCTATGATTATATGGTTGGCGGAAAGGCACTGCTTATTGCCAACAAAAAGGTTAATTTAACATTCCCCGCTGCCTTTTCAAAGGCGGTACTCTGCAATGCAATGGTGTGTATGGCAGTATGGGTATGTTTCAGTGCAAGAAATGTGGCAGACAAGATCATGACGCTTGTATTTCCCATCGCCGGTTTCGTTGCCAGTGGATTTGAGCATTTAGTTGCAAACATGTATTTTATTCCGATGGGCATAATATTAAAGGGTCGTCCGGAAGTTGTTGCCGCCGCAGAAAAAATGGCTGGAAAGACATTAGACCTCTCCAATCTTACCTGGAAAGGGTTCTTTGTTATCAATCAAATCCCTGTATTTATAGGAAATGTTTTGGGGGGTGTTCTTCTG
>CAXMPV010000117.1:0-6023 GCA_964195175.1 uncultured Thermodesulfobacteriota bacterium
ACTACATCAAAGGCTTCGCCAATCTTGAGACTGATCTCTTCATCTACCGAAGTATGGTCAACCCCATCCTCACCTATAAACAGTAAACTCCCCTCACTATCCATTTTATACAACCGCATAACACCTTTAGGGATCGGTATTCCAAGGTTATTATCGTCTGTATTCAAAAATTTGATATAAACGTTTACCGGCTGTTTAGGATTGTTATTTTGGTAATGTCTTGTAAAAATACCCTGAGAGCCTTCAACTATAAACTCCTTTTGTATCTTCGCACCTGTAGCTTCCAGCAAACTAACCTGTTTCGTCTGTTTGTCCTTTATGGTTGTTTTTCTCTGTAAATCATATATGTGGTATTCAAAGAACGGTTTTTCTTCAAACTGAGGAGCGGCACGGGCACCTTCCATTGCATAATCCATCATAACTGCCTTGTTTCTATAGACTGGTGTAGCTCTGTGAACATCACCTGCTATTAATTTCAGGCGGGCATTCCTATAGGTAGCACCGCTTTTGTTATCCAATGTAATCCATCCTGATATATTTGCTGACGTATCTTCTTCGTTCAGCACAACCACATAGTCAGCTTTCCAGCTTATGTTGTTCGTAAGATACGAGACTTCAAGAAGGTGTTCTTTTGCAGTATTATTATCATAAAGCCATGTTAGTGTTGGCTTTGAGATGAGGTCTTCAGGTATTTCCGATAGCACTTTGATGCCGGGATGGCCGATGAATATTTCATTGTTTATTTTGTAAATTTGGCCATTGTTATTACTCAACAATACCGCTTCTACCGTTTCCTTTCTGTCCTGATATTCATTCCAAACAACAATCTTTATTTCTTTGCCGACATATTTGTCCAGGAGTTTATCAGCACTAATTAGGTCATATTCGTAATTCTGTTCAACAACAGAAAAATCCCCTGGATAGTTCAATGATTCTACATGAACCGTAACAGGCATTATCTGGGACGCGACACCCATGAACCTTAACTCACCTTCACCGGAAGGAAGCGTTAGCTTGCGTGTCTCTTTAATGAGCCCGATATTATTGTTGTATACTGCAACCTCGACCCCCACCTGGTCATCAGTAGTACTCTTGGATACAATATTTTTCTCTGCTTCTACTACATGGGAAAACAATATCATCACAATAAACAATAGAATTAATTTAAGTTTCATGAGATGTCCTTTCAGTTACAAAATTGTTATTTATTCTTAATCTTTTCATACTCCTGATAAAGAGCTTCCTCTTCGTTCCTTATTCTTGCATTAAGAGCCGCATAAAGGCTTTCAAAGTTTATCTGAAAGTCTTTATCAATAGCTCCTCCTGAGTAATCATCAAAGAATTCCAGTACAACTCTGGTAAGATATTCCGGGTCGATTGCAAATATATCTAATTCGTTCTGCAGGCTTTTATTATGCTCAGCTTCTTTTCTGAGAACAGGATAAAGCTGTTCGTTCTCCTTATTAAGGTGTTCCAGCAGATACTCTCTTGCAGATATGAGCCCGGCTCGGCCCTCATCCGAATGAATGCCGAGTTTCTTAACTTCGTTGAGAAGCGCTAAAATCTTGGAATGTTCTATCTTGAACTCTTCAATCAGTTCTGACATGCTTTGATCCTCTTGCTATTAGTAGCTCTTTTTCTTGAATACCAGGAAATAGTGATATGGCATAAAATTGTGTTTTTCTACCAATTCAAACCCCGCTTTCTCTACCTCTATTATTACGGTATTTTCAGGCACCTTAACTTCTACCGGTGGGCCAAATGGAGAATGCTTTGTTGGATCCCAATCAATGATGGTTAGTTTGCCGGAATATCGTAGATCCTTCTTTATATTCTCCAACATCATGGAAGGCTTTTCCAGCTCGTGATATGTATTGGCAAGGAATACAAGATTAAAGAAATTGTCCAGGAGTGAAGGGTCTTCAGGTTTTCCAAAGATGACTCTGATATTATTCAGATCCAGATCATCCACTTTTTTGGAGATGTAGTTAATCATCTCAATTTGAATCTCTTCGGCAAAAACCAGGCCTTTATCCCCTACCTTCGATGCTAATGGTATCGTGAAATAACCGGAACCTGCTCCTATGTCAGCAACTATGTCACCGGCCGCCAGATGCAGCCTGTCCATAATCTCTTCTATATCCTGCCAGTCTCTGGGTTCTTCAAGCAGAAATAGCTTATCAGGAGGAAAAAGCTCTCCGGGAAGTCTGTCTTGCGCTGAAATATATGTGGAAAACAGAGGCAGAAAGAGAGCCAGGAAAAGTAGTAAAGTTTTTTGCATCAATAATGGCAATCTGTTTTTTACCATTCTATCTAATATTCAACTCCCCTATTATTATGATAAGTATACAGAACTTTAGTTTCTTGATTTCTTCTTTTTGGCTCGTACTACAATAGGTCTCTTCCCTTTACCTTCTTTCTTGAAAACGTGTAATATTATTTCAGCATCTTCAAAAGGAACTGTAATAAAGGAGAAGTCATCAAATATTTTAACATCGTCTATCTTGCTCTCTTCAATATTGGCTTTCTGTGTTATCAATTTTATTATTTTACCGCGTGTTATCGAGTCAGATTTACCAAGTGCAACAAACAGCCTCGCAGTTCCGGTCTTATCAACAGATATCTCTTTGATTTCACTATAACCTTTTCCGCTCAGTTCATCCTTATATGTATGCTTAAGAAGAGCAGCTATAATATTTTCAGGTTCCTGTTCGCCTAAAAGGTCCTGTGCCATAGCAATGAAATCACTATATTTATCTTCCTTGATTATACTATTAAGTTGTGTCTTAATCCGCGTTTTCTTTGAATTTATGATATCTTTAATTTTAGGTATTTTCTCTTTTCTAATCTTAGCTTTTGTAATCTTTTGTATAAATAAAAGTTTTCTGTATTCTTCCGGTGTAACAAACGTAATGGCGGTGCCTTCTTTACCAGCTCTTCCGGTCCTTCCGATTCTGTGGATATAATATTCAGGGTCCTGGGGCAAGGAAAAATTAATTACATGTGTCAGATCATTGATATCAATACCTCTCGCAGCTACGTCTGTTGCGACAAGGATATTGGTCCTTCTTCCTTTAAATTTGTTCAGAATCGTCTCTCTCTGTGACTGCGATATATCGCCATGCAATGAATCCGCATCATACCCTCTATCTATCAGGCGCCTACCTATTTTATCGACATCAACTTTAGTCCTGCAAAAGATCAAGCCATAAAACTCGTGCTCAATATCTATGATCCGACATAACGCATCAAATTTTTGAGAAGTAGATACTTCGAAATATATCTGGTCAGTCAGACTGGCAGTTAACTGTGCCTTTTTAATTGCTACGACTTCATAATCCTTCATATATTTTTTAGCTATACGTAATATCTCTTTAGGCATTGTAGCGGAAAAGAGCATAGTCCTTTTTTCTTGATTTGTAGCTTTCATAATTATCTCTACATCTTCAAGGAAACCCATATTTAACATTTCATCTGCTTCATCCAATACCAGATGTGATATGTCATTCAGTTTCATGCTCTTTCTTTTAATATGGTCTATTACGCGGCCCGGAGTTCCCACTACAATGTCTACACTTTTCTTCAAGCTTCTGAGTTGCAGATCTATGGCCTGGCCCCCGTATATAGGAACAATATGTAATTTCTTACTACCTTTTAGAGAGTTTAATTCATCTGAAATTTGGATTGCCAACTCTCTGGTTGGTGCAAGAATAAGGCACTGGGTATGTTTCACCTTCTCTTTTATCTGCTCTAGAATAGGCAGCCCAAATGCGGCGGTTTTCCCTGTACCGGTTTGTGCCTGTCCAATCAAATCACATTCTCCCTTAAGCAGAATAGGAATTGATTTTTCCTGAATAGGTGTAGGCTCTTCAAAGCCCTTCTTCTTCAGCGCCTTTAAAGTATCATCAGATAATCCCAAATTCTTAAATTTTACCAATTTTTCCATTTTCTCTCCACTAAGGTTCCCACAACTTTATATCGCGTAATATACTATAAATTGTTTAGTAATAGCTATTTAAATTTAATAGTTGAATAATAGATGTTAAAGTGTCTCACGAAGCACAAAAGACACTGAAAGTGTTCTTTGGTTATAACTGTTATTTATGTGTTGGCTTTCTGACAATGATAACTGATAAATACCCCTTGCCAGCACCTTTTAGTGAGAGAAGATCTCGCGTAATGAGCTCGTTTTTGAATCCAATATACGAGGCAAAAAGTGAATTATCTATAAGTTCCATCTCTTCCAGGAGCTCGATTACCTCATCCAGCTTCTTTGCTACCTTCATCAGAATCACTGTATCAAAGCTGTTGAGTATCGGGCGCAATTCGTCAATGTCACTGGATACCGGAACTATTGCTAATTTCTCGCTCTGCTCTATCAATGAAAAGTTGGCCAGGCTTGCGGCAGCATTGTACGATGTAATTCCGGGAATAGTATGAATCTTCACTGCAGGAATTATCTTAGAGAGTTGTTCTAAAAGATAGCAATATGTACTGAATGTTAACGGATCGCCGATAGTAAGATATGCTACGCTGTTACCGGCAGTGATTTCACGCTCTATCTCATTTGCGGATGCGAGCCAGGCAGTCTCAAGCTGTGCCTTGTCCCTGACCATGGGATAAACCTGCTCAACAACCCTTTTACCTTCGCAGATATCCTTAACGATGTCCAATGCAAGACTGGACGCCTTTGAATCTGCTCGAGGTGCAAAAATACAATCCACAGACTTTATAATACGGACCGCTTTTACCGTAACCAGTTCGCTGTCTCCCGGACCTACCCCGATGCCATAGAAATTTCCCGCTTCACTGTTCATATCAACCTTAGTCTTCATCCAGGAATATAATTACGTTTAAGTCTTTTACCTGTACTTTCAGTATTGAAGATACATCAAACTCCCGAATCCTCTCTTTTTCCAGAGAGAGATTTTCACAAACGAATATTTTCCTCTCTTTTAAACCAATCTCTAATAATTTCCTGGCAATAAGCTTAACATTATTAGCATTATCAGTTAAGACTGCAACCTTATCATTTTCCATGATTTTCTTGACAACCGCTGCGAGCTTTCCTGATCGTCCGTGCAGACTCATGAAACAAGCATCATTCCAGGTTCTGCCTATTTTAGCAAAAGCCAGCTGGACAGAACTGATACCCGGAATTACTTCGCATTTCTCAATACCTATTTTATCAACAATGAGCTTTGAGTAACTGAAAAACCCCGGATCGCCGCTCACGAGAACAACTACCTTCTTCTTTTTGCTTAATGCGGCAATTCTCGAAATTAGCAATTTGTAGTTATTGCTTAGTATATATGTCTCTGCATCTGCCTCAGGGAACAGTGCCAAAAGCCTTCTACTGCCTATTAAGATCTCCGCATTGCTAATCTGATGTATTGCATACCCTGTCAGATACTTCTTAGAACCCGGGCCGCAGCCTACAATAGTAACCTTGTTTACACTCTTTTTTGCCAAACTTTAAAATCCTTTGAAGTCCCAATAATGTTCTTTTTCATATCAAACAGTACTGTTCCTATTTCTATTTTAGATGAAACATATCGGTATGCCGATGCCTGAACATCATCAGCGATACGATTAAATATTTCTAATTTATTATCTCTTCTCATGATCTCTACCATTCCTTCTACCGTAGGAGACTCTTCAAGTTCACAAACCACTGCGGGATCAATATTCGCTTCTTTAAATAAGTTGATCAGGATATCGTTTGCCGGTTTTGAATCTGAACTGTGTGTATAAAAATCACCGCGAATCAACTTTGCCAGCTTGCCGGGGTGTCCTCCGATTATTACACTCTTAAAACCGCGCTTAACAGTCTCGTCCAGCATAAACCCGACAAAATTACTCATCTGAATTACCTGATCGCCTTCGATCTCGAAATGGCTTTTGAATCCGGTTTCACCAAGACTTCCCGGAACCAGAACAACCGATTCGTGACCTTCAGCCTTAGCAACATCCAACCCGCACAGTAGAGACACCTTGAATGAGTCCAGAGACATTGGCCTGAC
>CAXMPV010000118.1:0-6015 GCA_964195175.1 uncultured Thermodesulfobacteriota bacterium
AATGCGCCTGAAGATTCAATCTCGCTAATTAAAAGGGATTTTGAACTTTCAGACAATGTGTTAAGAACTTTGATAGTTAAGGTGGATAAGATAAAGGAATCGAAACCTGAAGAAGAGACTGAAAAGCCGGTAGAGAAAATTAAAGCTGCTGACGCTGACGTGAAAACCGAGAATGTGGATTCTGCACCATCGGAGCCGGTTGCATCAGAATAGACAGTAATTTAAGGTATACCTAATTCAACGTAAACAGCATAAGGAGGGGATCAATTATGGCTAAACTTAATAAGGTTTTTTTGATAGGAAATCTTACGAGAGACCCTGAATTAAGATATACACCAAGCGGTACAGCAATCGCCAGTTTTGGAATAGCCATTAATAGGACCTGGTCGGGGCCGGATGGGGAGAAAAAAGAAGAAGTGTGTTATGTTGACATAAATATGTTTGGCAGACGTGCAGAAGTTATTAACGAATACTTCAACAAGGGTAACCCTATTTTTATTGAGGGCCGATTGCAGTTTCAACAATGGGAAACAAAGGACGGTCAAAAGCGTAATGCTCTGCGCGTAGTAGCTGAAGATTTCCAGTTTATAGGCGGTAAAACAAAAAGAGATGAAGGGCCGAGCTTTCCAGAAGGCGCAGCACCAAATGATGTTAACGAGGAAGAAATACCATTTTAAATAGATATCAATTTTAACAATTTTAAAAGAACTGTATTGATGAAACGAAAATTTAAAAAGAAAAAAACAACCGAGGCACCACACAAAAAAAAGAAATATCAGGAATTTGCGACGAAATGCCGTTTTTGCAGGTCTAAAGTAGAGTCTGTCGATTACAAAGATATGCATTATTTACAAAAGCTTGTAGGGAGCCAGGGAAAACTGCTATCCAAAAAGCGTTCGGGTAATTGTACTAAGCATCAGCGCTCAGTGAAAATTGCCTTAAAAAGAGCCAGGCACATGGCACTGCTATCTTGAGCTACAAAATATACCTGAAAATTCATTTGTATTCTATTTCTTTTCATTAAAACAGCTTGTCCGTGTTTGTTGGCTATAGGATTATTAACCCATGAAGATATTATTGAAAAAAGAGATCAAAAAATTAGGTAACGTTGGGGATGTGGTGGATGTTGCAAATGGTTATGCGAGGAATTACCTATTGCCTAAAAAGCTTGCCACTGTTGTAACCAAAGGAAACATTGAACAAATTAACCTGCAAATGCTAAAAAATGAGGAAAAACGAAAAGAAGAAATTAAGGATCTTCAGGCATTAGCAGCTAAAATTGCGGACATATCCTATACTATCACCGTCAAAACAAATAAGGAAGGCAAGCTTTTTGGTTCTGTTACTGCCATTGATATTGCAAAAGTACTGTCTGAGAAAGGTTTTCAGATAGATGAAAAAATGGTGGTCCTTGAGGCCCCTATTAAAAAATGTGAACTGCATAATATAACCGTGGTATTGCATCCTGATGTTAACGCGCAATGCAGGGTATGGATTGTAAGTGAATCTGAAAAGGTAGTAGACCCCCAGCAATCTTCATCTGAAAATAACTCAGAAGCAGATAAAGCTTAACCACAAAAAATCCTGTTATTAGTTACCCTTCTTAAAAACGGCTAATAGATAAAGGCTCAAACAATGACAGCAGGGCTATTACAAGAAAAAACACAACCTTTCAATATAGAAGCAGAAGTAAGTGTTTTAGGTTCTTTGTTAATAGATAATGAAGCAATCAGCCTTGTGACAGAGAGTTTAAGCAAAAACGACTTCTACAAAACTGCACATCAGCACATTTTCGATACAATTGTAAAAATCTACGACAATAACAATGCGGTTGATCTTGTCATCTTGAAAGATGAACTAAACCGGCTGTCTTTATTAGAAAAGGTAGGCGGTGCTGGTTATTTAGTTGAATTGGAAGAGTCAGTTCCAATCGCTTCAAATGTAGAATACTACGCTAAAATTGTACGAGAGAAGACCGTAAAAAGAGATTTAATTGCAGCCACAGCAAAAATACAACATGAGGCATACCGCGACTCTTTAGAATCAGACGAATTGTTGGATATTGCTGAAAAAGAAATATTTGACATAACTCAACGCAAATTTGCGAAACCAACTACGAGTATGCATGACATACTTCAAGGCACTTGGGACTACATAGAAAGTTTGCATGAGGGAGACAGTAAATTAACCGGCGTACCAACTGGTTTTGCGGACTTGGATGAAATAACATGCGGGTTGCAAAGAGGCGAGTTAATAATTATTGCAGCAAGGCCCAGTATGGGCAAGACAAGTATCGTGTTGAATATTGCAGAGCATGTTGGTGCAAATCTAAAAAATCCAAAAGATAAAGAGCCAGTGTTGATTTTTTCGATGGAAATGTCAGCCCAGCAGATATCTCAAAACATGTTGTGCTCAGCTGCTAAGATTGATGCGCACTTAATGCGTACAGGTACGCTTAGCGACGACGACTGGTCAAGGCTTCCTATAGCAATGGGTGATTTATCAGAATCGTCAATATTCATTGATGACACTCCGGGCCTTGGTCTCCTTGAAATACGTGCTAAAGCCAGGCGCTTTAAGTTGCAATACGATATTCAGTTAGTTATTATCGACTATCTACAACTAATGGAAGGTAGAAGTTCAGAAAACAGACAACAGGAAATCTCAGGAATTTCGAGAGGCCTGAAAGCGTTGGCCAGGGAATTAAATGTACCGGTGATTGCCGTTTCTCAGTTAAACCGCTCAGTAGAAACACGCGAAGGGCATACGCCAAGAATGTCTGATCTGCGTGAGTCCGGATCGATTGAGCAGGATGCTGATGTGATTATGTTGTTACACAGAGAAGATTATTATGACCCGACTAAAAATCCGGGTGTAGTTGAAGTCAACATCGCAAAACAAAGAAACGGCCCTACTGGCAAAGTAAAACTTACTTTTCTTCGTGAAATTCTAAGATTTGAAGATTACAGCGGTATAAGTGATGCTTCATTAGATTCATTTGATACTTTATAGGTCTATGTTATATAAACACATTAAAATATTTGCTATTGTATTCATTTTTTTCTTCTCATTAGACGGCGGTAAGCTACTTAATGCCCAGGGGAATGAAAACGTTTCGGCGATCGTCAAGAAAATAGAATTTAAAGGTAATAGCAGGATAAGCAGTTCAGCAATAAAAGCTGCAATAAAAACCAATCATGGAGATGTTTATGACCCAAAAGCAATAAGTCAGGATGTTGATGCTATCTGGCTGTTGGGTTTTTTTGATAACATAGAAGTAGAAGTAGAGGCATATGAGGGTGGAGTTAAGGTGATTTTCCTTGTATTGGAACGTCCTGTAGTAAGAAGTATTTTCTTTGCAGGCAACGATGCGGTCAAAACAAAAAAACTTAGAGAAGGAATACAGATAAGAGAAGGAGATCATTTAAAGCGTTATTTATTAAAACTGGACGAAGACAAAATTCGTGAGATTTACCAGGGCAAAGGATTTTCAAACATTGATGTCAAGAGCGAAGAGAAAAAGGCAGATGGCTATGTGAATATAACATTCAGAATTCGAGAAGGTTCGAAGATCTACATAAAGGAGATTGTCTTTGAAGGAAACCAGACTTTCTCTTCAAAAAGGCTTAGTAAAATAATTTCTACAAAAAGAAGAAAATTCCCTCGTCTTATCTTTCCTGGTAAATTTGATAAGACCAAATTTGAAGAAGATATTGATAGAGTAAAGGGCTTCTATGGAAGCGGAGGATGGTTAGATGCCGACGTAACATGGAAAGAACAGTATAGTTCAGATAGAACGAAGATGTTCGTTCATGTGTCAATAGATGAAGGTGATAGGTACCATGTTGATAATGTAAGCATAAAAGGAAATAAGCTTTTCACTGGCGACGAGATAATTGGCATGCTTGAATTAAAGAGAGGAAGCGCTTTCCTTCCGGAATCTCTCCAAAAAGATTCGCAGGGTATACGAATGGCTTATGGCAAGCAAGGTTATCTTAATGCAAATGTCAAAGCGGAGTATACTTACCAACAGGTTGATCCCAAAATTGAGATAATATTTGATGTGATTGAAAATGAGAGGTTCTTCATAGAAAAAGTTATAATATCTGGTAACGACAAGACAAAAGACAATGTCATTCGTAGGAATTTAAGCTTTTTTCCAGGAGAGAGGGTTGATACTCAAAAAATCAAGCGAAGTGAACAAAGATTGACAGGTACAGGATATTTTGACAGCCAAAGTGGTGCCGCTACAGAGATTACTTATCTGCCAGGCACAAAGTATAACACAAAAAACGTGATCGTTAATGTAAAAGAGGGCCGGACTGGAATGTTAAGGTTTGGTGGAGGGTTTGGTGCCAATTCAGGACTCTTTGGAGACGTCTCATATACTGACAAAAACTTTGATATATTTGATTTTCCGAAGGATATGAAAGATTTTATGTCAGGTAATGCATTCCGAGGTGGGGGTCACACAATAACAATGAGATTTAGTCCGGGACTTCAAAGAACAGAAGGGGTGTTCTCGTTTAATAATCCTGCTGTTTTTGATTCAGGGTATAGTCTGGGGCTTAGTGCTAATATATTCCGGCGTGCAAGGGAGGACTATGATGAAGAGAGAAAAGGCTTCAAAATGAGTGTCGGTAAGACTGTGTTCAGGGGATTGAGGCTAGGTGTTACTCCAAACTTTGAGGTAATTGGAATACAAAACATTGACGGTAACGCGCCTACTATTGTGAAGGATCAAGAAGGAAGTAGTAAAAAGCTAAGTTTGGAACTAACCGCGATGTTAGACAGACGGGACAACAGAATGTCCCCTTCTAAAGGTTATAAAATAACGTCATCTCTGCAGTTTTCAGGCCTTGATGTTGACATGATAAAATTTGTAACAAAAGGAACAAGGTATCATACCGTTTTTAACTTTCCTGACTGGAGGGGCAAACATGTGCTCTCGTACGGCGGAACGTTAGGTATTATTGAAGCAACTTCAGATGAGAGTATACCTATCTTTGAGAATTTCTTTGCCGGAGGTGCCAATTCTATACGTGGTTTTGCCTTCAGAGGTGTGGGGCCAATCGATGTGACAACAGGTGAACAAGTCGGCGGTAAGGCACTACTCCTTGCAACAACGGAATATACTATGCCGGTCTACGGTGATATGGTCAGAGGCGCTCTTTTTCTTGACGTAGGAAAAGCGGATACCGATCTAAATGACATGAACCTTAACAACTTGCGTGCTACATTGGGTTTTGGCTTCAGGGCAAAAGTGCCATTTATGGGAAACTCTGTTGTTGCCATTGACTTTGGTTTTCCGTTCATAAGAAAAGACAAGGATGATGAACAAGCGGTTACATTAAACTTTGGAGGGCGTTAGAAAGCCCTATATTGTCTATCTTCTAATAAATCAGGAAAGGAATTTGATATTATGAAATCAACATTCGTTAGAATGTCAATTATGTGCCTTGCACTTGCTTTATTGGCAAGTTTAATTTGTACAAATATAAACCTCGCAAATGCCGAAGCAGAAGAGTTTAAGATTGGCATAGTAGATATAAGCAGCGTATTTGAAAAATATCAAAAGAGAATAGATCTGGACCAGGAGTTGAAAGAACAGGAAAAAGGATTTCAAGATGAAATAAATAAAAAAAGAAAAGAAATCATAGACTTAGATGAGGAGACTCAGCTGCTGGATTTGGGCAGTGAAAGTAGAAGTAGTAACGAAAACCTGATGGAAAGAAAAAATGTGGAGCTTGAAGGTTATGCAAAATTTGCAGAAAGGCAGCTACTTAAAAAATATAAAAATTTCTTCGAAAATATTTATCAAGAGGTAGTACAGAAAGTTGAGGAGATCGGGAAACAAGAGAGCTTTGATCTTATTATAAAAAAAGAAGAATCTGACGTAAAGAGTGGGGAAATATCTGACCTTCAATTTAAAATAGGAATAAGGACTGTTTTATATCATTCAGATTCGGTTGACATTACGTTAGATGTAATAGATGCTTTAAATTCTTCATATTC
>CAXMPV010000119.1:0-5637 GCA_964195175.1 uncultured Thermodesulfobacteriota bacterium
TGATAAATTAACGTCCGCCCAGGCGGACGGCTACCATAATATTAGAAAATAAAATTACTTAATTTAGGATATAATAAAATGCAATCAGTACCAAAAAAGATTTTCTTCACAAAAGGAGTAGGCAGGCATAAAGAGAAACTACAGTCTCTGGAACTTGCTCTAAGAAAGGCCGGTATAGAGAAATGCAATCTCGTCAGGGTGTCAAGTATCTTTCCTCCAAATTGCAAGATTGTATCAAAGGCGCAGGGTATTAAACTTCTACAACCAGGCCAGATAGTATTCTGTGTAATGAGTACTAATGAAACCAATGAGCCGCATAGAATGATATCCGCATCAGTCGGTCTGGCAGTACCTGCCGAACCCAATCATTACGGATATCTGAGCGAACATCACGCGAATGGTGAAACGGATGAAACATCCGGTGATTATTCGGAAGACCTGGCAGCGTCAATGCTTGCCAGTACGCTAGGCATTGAATTCGACCCGGAAAAGAATTACGACGAGCGGAAAGAGATCTATCGTATGAGCGGTAAAATAGTAACATCGAGAAACACTACTCAATCAGCGAGAGGTGACAAGAATGGTTTATGGTCTACAGTTGTATCCGCCGCTGTATTCATTCCTTAACCTTCTTATTGCAAACTTGCAGTAACAAGCCAGACAGGCAAAGTTGTCCTTATAAAAGGAATATTTTTATGATCAAGACAATCCCCGGAAACATTATTGCACCAAAGGGCTTCAAAGCCGGTTCCGTACACTGCGGACTAAAAAGAGATAAGAAAAACCATGATATCGGTATCATTTATTCAGAACAGCCTTGCAAGACTGCTGCCCTTTTTACAACAAACCAGATAGCTGCCGCGCCAATAAAACTGAGCAGAAAGGTTGTAAAAAACGGCACCGCACACGCAATAGTAGTAAACAGCGGCAATGCCAACGCGTGTACCGGAAAGAAGGGAGAAAGGGATGCGGAATCAATGGCACTTCTGACGTCCAGACACCTGAATATCAAACCGGATGAAGTGATAGTCGCGTCTACAGGCATAATCGGACATCACCTTCCCATGGCAAAGATAAAATCCGGTATAAGCAAATCCGCTGAGTGTTTGGGAGATAAAAACACCCATGCAATAAGCATTGCGAAGGCCATAATGACAACAGACCTCGTCACCAAACAGATTGCCGTTAAGACAAAGATAGGCGGGAAGGAAGTTACTATTGGAGCAATAGCCAAAGGTTCCGGTATGATCTCTCCGGATATGGCAACCATGTTCTGCTTTATCACTACTGACGCCGCAATCTCTCTGAATACATTAAGGTCCTGCATAAAAAAATCAACAGAAAGCTCTTTTAATCAAATCACCGTGGACGGCCACATGAGCACGAGTGATATGGTCGCTATTCTTGCAAACGGCATGGCAAAGAATCGCACTATAATATCCTCCACCAAAAGCGATCTTACACTGTTCCAGAAAGCACTTGATTATGTTACTGAGACCATGGCAAAGGAGATCGTAAAAGATGGTGAGGGCGCCACAAAGTTTATTCAGATTGAGATACATGAAGCAAAATCAGTTTCAGATGCAAAGAAAATTGCACGGACAATAGCAGAATCTCCATTAGTAAAAACTGCCATAAATGGTGAAGACCCCAATTGGGGAAGAATAGTCTCGGCAGCAGGTTATGCGGGAGTTACTCTTGACGAATCTAGGCTGAAACTGTCCGTTAACAAAGTTACAATATATAAAAATGGATTACCGGTGACACCTGCCCCAAAGAGATTAAAAAGTGTAATGAAGAAGAAAGAGATCACGATTCAACTATATCTTGGAACAGGTAGCAAAAGTACTACGTTATGGACGTGTGATCTATCAAAGGAATACGTAAGCATTAATGCTGACTACCACACATGAAGCCCTTTAACTATGTAATCTGACCTCCAACACTTCGTGACATTAATGTGATAAAATGCTCGTCCGTATTCTATTCTCCAGATCATTCCCTATTGACACATAAGGGCGTTCAGAACGTTTTCACCACGAGTGTTCAATTTAAATTGTCTCTTTTCAATATGGCATTTCAGACATCTTTCGTTACCAGTTTCAACCCAATTCTCTGATAGCATAGAAATTTTTGCCGTCTCTCCCCGAGAAGTAAGAATATGTTTTCCTTTGTGACAAAAGTCACATTCTACATCCATCATTTCAGACAGTCTAAACATATTAACAGCAATTTCAAATCTGTCTGCAAAATGCTCCTTATCAGCGTGGCAGTATTCGCACTTTACACCAATCGCGATTGCCACCTTCATATCGTCTCTTGCCCTATTTCCTTTTTCCGTAAAAGCAGTTACATCATCGTTATGGCATGTAGTGCATTCTCCCACAAATAGGAGAGCAACTTCTTTTCTGCATTGCTGGCTTTTCTCTTCTCTACTTCCTTTCAGGTAAGACTCTTCTAATTCGTCAGGTTTAAGAATATCCAAATGCTCTGCCCCTATCAATTCCGTTGAGACAACTATTAAGAAAGCGATACTAAATACATTAATAATTTTCATTTTATTTAACATTTGTATTTATCCTTATTTTAAATTCTAAAAGTATTTAATCCGTTTTTAATGATGGTTCGGCTTTAAATACAATCAGCTGTGAGATAACATGCGTAATAAATTATCCATTCTCCTCTACATCTTAAGATGATAAGTAACTTTTGTAAATAATGTCAAGTATAATCAGTATCTGTGAAAGCAGAACACACAGTGGATTGTGCTATCGCACATTTTTCATTGTCAAGGTTCTCAGACTCTACGTATAATATCAACATGAAAAAAGATACTATTGCATCTATTACTACACCAATTGGTGAAGGAGGCATCGGAGTAATACAGGTCTCCGGGCCAGACTCTCTTGAAATCGTAAATGCAGTATTCAAGGGGAAGAAGCTGGAAGATCTGAGAAACGCGGAATCAAAAAGGCTCTATTACGGCGACATCTATTCAAACGGTTCAACTGTTGACGAAGTAATCGTAAACGTGCTCAGGGAACAAGACAGTTTTACCGGGGAAGATTTAGTCGAAGTTAATTGCCATGGCGGAATCCTTGCAGTAAAGAAGACACTTGAATGCGTGGTATCAGCAGGAGCAAAGGAAGTTGATTGGAAAGAACTGGCCGTCCGCCCCCTATCAAACAATAAAATCGACATTATTCAAAAAGAAGCTCTGCTGGCAATACCCGGGGCAAAAACGAAATTAGGGGTTAAAATCCTTCTCGACCAATATAATGGTGCACTATCCTCTTTCATACAGGAAACAGTTAAACAGGTAGAAGAGTGTGACAATAACAAAGACCTGTTATGTGATATCAATAACAGATTGAGAGAGATAGCGGCAACTGCGGCCTTCGGCTGTGCAATCACTTCACCTCAAAAACTGATCATTACTGGTAAACCGAACGCAGGCAAATCCACGTTAATTAATGCACTGCTGAAAGAAGATAGATTAATCACGCACGAAGAACCAGGTACCACAAGAGACGCGGTTGATGAAATGATCTCAATAGACAACATACCATTCACAATAATAGATACTGCCGGTATCAGAGAGACAGATCACGAAGTGGAAAAGCTTGGTGTCCTGGAAAGCAAAAAACAGCTAAGAGAGGCAGATAAAATAATCATTGTGTTTGACAATTCCAAACCTGCCGAAAAAGAGGATAGAGATATAGTAGAATTTATTGATGAATTTGAGTTGCAGAAAACAGATAAAGCTGTTGACAAAATATCTATTTTTCCGGTATTGAATAAGACAGATCTACCCTGTAAATTAGACCTGAAATCACTTGTGAGGGAAACCTTTGAACCGGCGTGTCAGGTATCTGCTTTAAATGGTGATGGACTTTCAACTCTTGAGGAAAATTTGATTTCCGAGTTTAAGGAGTTTACAAAATATAAACCTGAAAGGCCCATAATCTTCACCAAGCGGCAACAGGACTATTTATCTAATGCGTTAAATATATTAACGCAATGCGTAAATATAGTTAAAGAGAAAAAAAGGCCAGACGATTATTCAAATTTTTTAAATGAAATAAAGCAAAATCTTTTGAACTGTATTGTCGATTCTCAATAGTCTATAAGCCGACAATTCCTTTTTTTTTAAATGCCTGTTTCTGCAAAACAGGTACATCTCAAAACCTCCTAAGTCTTGTATAGTTATTTATTTGATCTAGCAGACGCTATGAATTTTATATGTCATTGTTCTACTTTTACCTTTATTTTAAATAATCTTCTTTATTATCAATTCAATAGATGAGCGTAGAGAAAAAATCAAGTCGCAAGTTCTTTATTAACCTGATTAAACCGTCCCATTATGATGATCATGGATATGTTATTCAGTGGAGACGGTCATTCGTCCCATCTAACACACTGGGTTGTATTCTTGCACTGGTAGAGGATGTAAAGGTACGTAATGCTCTGGGCGAAGATGTTGATCTGATAGTCAACGCTTACGATGAGATCAATACCGTCATTCCTACTAAGACGATTATCAGCCAAATCAAGAATGGGGGTGGTAATGGGCTTGTAATGATGATCGGTGTACAGTCCAATCAGTTTCCACGGACAGTTGATCTGACCCATGAGTTTAGGCGTGCTGGTATTCAAGTCGCTATAGGGGGATTTCATGTCAGTGGTTGTATCGCAATGCTGCCAGAACTGCCAACTGACATTCAAGAATTGCTGGACGATGGTGTGACTCTATTTGCTGGTGAGGCTGAGGGAAGAATGGAAAATTTTCTTCGTGACGCGTTACAGGGCGAACTCAATCAAACTTACAATTATTTGAGTGAACTTCCCGGACTACAAGGAGCAGTCACTCCTTTCTTGCCACGAGAACTTGCCACTCGCTACACGGCTTATACGGCATTTGATGCCGGGCGTGGCTGTCCCTTTAAATGCAGTTTCTGCACTATCATCAACGTGCAGGGTAATAAATCGCGATGGCGGGATGCCGACGATGTGGAAAAAATTGTACGCTCCAACTGGGCACAAGGTGTAAAACGTTTCTTTATTAGCGACGATAATTTCTCGCGAAATAAAAACTGGGAGTCAATACTAGATAGATTAATAGATCTGCGCAAAAATGAGAAAATTCGTGTACGTTTTCTTATGCAAGTCGACACAACATGTCACAAGATTCCCGGGTTTATAGAGAAAGCTCGAGCAGCGGGATGTAACAAGGTTCTCATTGGCCTCGAAAACATCAATCCTGATAATCTACATGCTATTCAAAAGAAGCAGAATATGATCACTGAGTATAGGACAATGCTTCAGGCATTTCGTAAGCAAGGTATTATAACTTATGCAGGTTATATACTCGGCCTTCCTGCCGATACTCAGGAGTCCATTGAACAAGATATTCGCACAATCCAGAAGGAGCTACCGGTTGATATTCTTGAATTTTTTTTACTAACTCCGTTACCGGGTTCTGCTGATCACCGTTCATTGCTCGATCAAGGTGTTTGGATGGATCCGGACTTGAACAAATACGATTTAGAGCATGTCACGACCCGAAACCATCCAAAAATGAGTCTGGAGGAGTTGCAAGTGATATACAATCGTGCGTGGCATTTATATTATTCTCAT
>CAXMPV010000119.1:5647-5987 GCA_964195175.1 uncultured Thermodesulfobacteriota bacterium
CGGGCAGAGATCAGCGGCATTAAACCTCGACGTTTAAGAACTATGATTTGGCTTTTCTATGGTAGTTATTGCTGTGAAGGGGTTCATCCCTTGCAAGCCGGAATATTACGTCGTAAAGTACGTACCGCTCGCCGTAAAGGTTTTCCTATTGTCTCACCGGTACTGTTTTATCCACGACGACTGTGGGAAATTGCCGCTACAATCTACCTGATACTGCAGATGTATTGTCGCATTGCCCGGATATGCAAGAAGGTGCAGAACGACCCGGCAAACCAGGAATACACGGACCTTGCATTGACACCTGTTGAAGATGGCGCCGCGAAAGACATCGAGATGTCCC
>CAXMPV010000120.1:0-5961 GCA_964195175.1 uncultured Thermodesulfobacteriota bacterium
GACATATTCCTTGTTGATGATGTACATTTTCTTGCCAATAAGAATGGAGTTCAGGAAGAATTTCTTCATACCTTTAACACATTGCATAGTTTGTCCAAGAGGATTGTCTTTGCCAGTGACGCGCATCCAAGATTTATGAATCAGCTTAAAGAGAGTCTTGTCAGTAGATTTATGTCTGGGATGATCGCTAAGATTGAGCCACCTGGCTTCAATACCTCTATGGAGATCTTACGGTCTAAGACGGAGAACTCGCGAAAGAAGGTTCCTGATAATGTCCTTGAATTTATTTCTGAAAAGTTCAATGATAGCGTCAGATCAATGGAAAGCGCGGTAACTACGGTGATGGCTTATGCGAACATGAGCAAGGTAAAGATCGATTTGAAATTAGCTACAGAAACACTCAGTGAGTTGTACAATAACAAAAAGAATATTACTTTAAAGGATATAGAGGGAGTAGTAATCAGTCATTATAACGTTTCCCGCAGTGATATCCATTCCGGTAACAAATCAAAGAATATTGCACTTACACGTCAAATATGTATGTACCTTGCAAAAGTACTTACAGAATCCTCATATCAGGAAATAGGTAAATATTTTGGAAACAAAAGACATACGACAGTAATTTTTGCCATTAAAAAGATAAAGGAAAAAAGCAAGAGTAGTGCAGAGTTTCACTCACACATAGAAAACCTGATTAGGATGGCAAAGAAGCAATAATCTTTTGCAGACCTTCGATTTTCCTCACTTTTAGTCAACATACATTATCTAAGATCAACCATTAACCTGTATAAGCACAAGAGTCTCTTCTGGATAAGATTTGCGGGTAAACATGCCTCTTCTTCTCTACAACACTTCAATATCTTCCGGAATTTATAAGTTGACAATAAATATGCATAATTGTACCATCGCAAACTCTAACTCTAGTAATTATTTACACATATGATTGTTACAGTAGATTTTACATTCCAGGGGAGCTAAAAAAAGTGAAGGTAAAGGTGGATCCTGACGAATGTACCGGTTGTGCACTTTGTGTAGATATATGTCCTGAAGTATTCAAAATGTTAGGTGATTTGGCAGTTGTGAAGCAAGATGAGGTATCGTCCGGAACAGAAGAGTCTTGTATGCAAGCCGTTGAGGATTGTCCTGTTGAGGCTATCGTAATAGATCGGTAAAAGAGGTATTTGTAATGGATAATGAAAAAACTATTTTGTGCGTAGGTGCGGGTTATGTTGGTGGGCCAACCATGGCAATGCTTGCCTTGAAAAACCCCGACTACAAAGTGATAGTTGTAGATATCAATAGTGAACGAATAAAGGCCTGGAATTCCGAAAATCTCCCTATATACGAGCCCGGCTTGTTGGAAATTGTGCACAAGGTACGCGATAAGAATCTATTTTTTAGTACTGACATAGATAATAGCATCATAGAAGCTCATATAATCTTTGTGAGCGTTAATACTCCTACAAAAACGTTTGGTCATGGAGCAGGGTATGCCTCTGATTTGCAATACTGGGAGAAGACGGCCCGACAAATTTTGAAGTTGTCTGATTCAAGTAAGATTATTGTAGAGAAGAGTACTCTACCGGTTAAAACAGCACAAGCCATGGAAAGAATACTAAATTCGAATGAGAAAGGTATTATCTTTGATGTATTGTCTAACCCGGAATTTCTTGCTGAGGGTACTGCGATTAAAGACCTTAAAAACCCTGACAGGGTGTTAGTCGGATCCAGTGAAACCGAATCAGGACTAAGAGCACGTGATAAGATTGTTCAGCTATATTCCTCATGGGTTGATAATGAAAGGATACTAACGTCCAATGTGTGGAGTACAGAATTATCAAAGTTGACCGCAAATGCATTTTTAGCTCAGCGCATTTCATCAATAAACAGTATTTCGGCACTTTGTGAAGAAACAGGAGCCAATATTCACGAAGTGGCACGTGCCGTTGGTACTGACAGTAGAATAGGTAAGAAATTCCTGGATGCAAGCGTTGGGTTTGGAGGGTCTTGTTTTAAGAAAGATATATGTAATTTAGTATATCTTTGCAGGCACTACGGATTGGATGAAGTAGCAGATTATTGGGAAAGTGTTGTAAAAATGAATGAATATCAGGCGGAGCGCTTTGTCTTAAAAATGTTGAAGTCAATGTTTAACACAGTTACCGGGAAAAAAATTGCGCTATTCGGTTTTGCTTTTAAAGCAAATACCGGCGATACGAGGGAATCTCCTGCAATTTACGTTGCTAAGAAACTTTTAAATGAAATGGCCAATATCGCTATTTCAGATCCAAAAGCACTTGAAAATGCAAAGATTGAACTGAAAGAATTTAAAGAGAATGTTGAATATTGTTCAGACCCATATGAAGCCGCGAAGAATGCTCATGCGATCGCAGTACTAACTGAGTGGGAATGTTATAAGACTTTAGATTATAAGAAGATTTTTGCATCAATGGAGAAACCTGCATTCATTTTTGATGGTAGAAACATCCTGCCACACAAAGAGCTTTTTGAAATTGGGTTTAATGTTATCCCACTTGGTATGCCTGAGTTAAGTCATTTTTAACTATACAACTCCTCCTTTTCAGGCGGAGTCTAGTAAGGCAAGGTTTATCGTGCGCTGGAAAATCCGACTTCCAGAAGTTCTTTTTGAACTGCCGTAATTCAGTATCAGTTATTCCTTCTCTAATGTAGATAAATCCCCTGTTGGCAGTCCTAATTCCCTTGCCTTTAATAATCTCCTCATTATTTTACCACTTCTTGTCTTAGGCACATCTTTTATAAATTCGATTTCTCTCGGGTATGCGTGAGCCGCTAATCGTTTCTTTATAAATACTTGTATATCCTTCTTAAGTGTCGGTGAAGATTTGTATCCTCGATTGAGAACAATAAATGCCTTTATAATTTCACTTCTTTCTGCATCCGGTATTCCAATAACACCTGCTTCAGCGACTGCTTCATGTTCTACTAAGGCACTTTCCACCTCAAACGGACCGACACGATGACCGGCAGTGTTGATAACATCATCCGCTCTTCCCACAAACCAGAAATAGCCATCATCGTCGACATAAGCCGTATCTCCTGTAGTGTACCAACCGGAGATTTTAAAATATTCGTTATACTTCTTTTCGTTTGCCCATACTTTTCTCAGCATGGATGGCCATCCACACTTTAAACCCAGAAGCCCCTGTTTTCCTGTGGCTAACTCTTTGCCCTTTGAATTAATAATCTTTGCGCAGATACCCGGAAACGGCTTACCCATTGAACCTGGTTTTATTGGTAAGCTGGGGTAATTAGCTATCATTATTGAGCCGGTTTCAGTCTGCCACCAGTTGTCGTGAATAGGCAGCTTATAAACCTGCAAGCCCCACTTTATAACCTCAGGATTGAGGGGTTCTCCTACACTACATATATATCTAAGACTACTTAAATCGTATTTTTTTATGATTTCGTCACCTGCCTTCATGAGCATCCTTAAAGCAGTTGGCGCTGTATACCATACGGTTACTTTATATTTTTCTATAATTGAGTACCATTTTTCCGCATCATACCTTCCGTTGTATACGACTTGTGAAATTTTGTTTAACCATGGTCCCCATATGCCATACACGGTTCCAGTTACCCATCCGGGATCTGCCGTGCACCAATATACATCATCCTCCCTTAAATCTAAGGCCCACTTAGTGGTAATATAATGGGATATCATATCATTGTGAACGTGGGTTACTCCCTTGGGCTTTCCGGTGGTTCCTGATGTATACAGGATAAATAGATCATCTTCAGGATCGACCCATCGTATGTTAAATGATTCTGATGCCTTATTTGTTTCTGATTCGTAACTGATTTCATTTTCATTGAGATCTCGTTCCGCATTTACCAGTATGATGTGTTTAAGCGCGGGCAAATCTTCTTTTATCTCATGTATTCTCTGGCTCAATTCAGGGGTAGTTATGAGTACCTTTGCTTCACTATCGTGTAGACGATCCATTACCGCTTCCGGTCCGAACGCTGAGAACATGGGCCCGGCGATTGCTCCAAGCTTTGCTATTGCAATAATGCTAACGTAAAGTTCATGCGTCCTTGGTAAAAACAGAAAAACCCTGTCACCTTTATCTACACCCAGGTTTCTTAATACGTTGGCCAATTTAGAAGATTGTCTTTTTATGTCTGAAAAGGTAAGTTGTTTCTTTGTATTGTCTTCATCTTCCCAGTACAGGGCAATCTTGCTCTTACAGCCGTTATCAGCATGCCTGTCGATTGCCTCGTGAGCAATGTTTACTCCATCATCAGAAAAGTGATCAAAGTGGCTGTTGATACCTTCCCAGTTAAAGTTTTTATAGGTATTTTCGTAATTTATTAATCCGTGTTTGACGGGAGTTTTATGAATTATCTCTTTATATTCCATCCTGTAATCTCCAAAAGTTTTTAGTGAACGACAGCCCCTCCATCTGAGCGATTCAGATATAAGGGATGCTATTTATAACAAAGCGTAAAATCTATGTCAATATTAAGATGAAAGACGCATAATACATCCTGATAAATGATTTGATACTTACTAATCAATAAGTTATGATTATTTGGAGACTTTCTTATCTACTGCAACAAGATCAACCATAAATCATCTCCCGTAAGTGCTACTCCACTAACGATATATGAAAAATATTCAAGTGTCATTCAAATTTTAAATTAGATTTATATGAATTCTACAAACTTAGTTAATGTCGGTATGTCGTTCCCAATGTCGTATCGTATATCGGTTGAAAAAGCAATCGGGATTACGACAACTGTGCCAATTGAAATTGTTTATGCTGCAGGATATGTGCCTATTGATTTGAACAATATTTTTATTTGTAACGAAGACTCAGATGCACTTGTTGATTATGCCGAAATTAAAGGGTTGCCCAGGAATACGTGTGCATGGATAAAGGGCATATACTCAGCAACAAAGAAGACAGGAATAAAGAAAATCATAGGTGTTGTCCAGGGAGATTGTAGTAATAATCACGCCTTAATCGAGGTGTTGCAGGCTGAAGGTATTGAGTCTATTCCCTTTTCATATCCTCATAATAGAGACAGCGATTCACTCTCTGAACAGTTAAATTTACTGTCTAATACTTTGGGAACAAATCAGGAGAAGGCGTATCAGATGAAGCTTGTACTGGATAACGTAAGAAAAACTGTGCACGAGATTGATCGTCTTACGTGGGAGGAAAACAGGGTTACGGGTGAGGAAAATCATATCTGGAATGTCTCAACAAGCGATCTAATGGGAGACTATAAACTTTTTGAGCAAAAGGCATTAGAATTTCTTGATGAAGCTAGAAAGCGTCCGGCGCTTGAACCTGATGTGAGATTAGGGTACATCGGTGTGCCGCCAATCTGTAGTGACCTGTACTCTTTCATTGGATCGTTGAATGTGCATGTTGTTTTCAACGAAGTACAGAGGCAGTTCAGTATGCCGTACAAAACAGATACATTAATAGATCAGTATACCTCTTATACATATCCCTATGAAATGCGCTATCATATCAATGATATAAAAAAACAGATTGCCAATAGGAAAGTTGATGGCATTATTCACTATGTCCAAAACTTCTGTCACAGACACATATATGACAGTCTTGTTCGTAAGCATGTTGATGTTCCGGTACTAACGCTTGATTGTGATCGTCCCGGACGATTAAGTGGTTCTATGCGAACGAGGATAGAAGCGTTTATTGAAATGCTTAAGAATGTCAAATGTTAAAAGACTATAAAGATGCATGCCACATATACACAATATATTCTTGTGCTAGTCTGGGTTCTCTATCATTTTCCATGTTGAAAGTAAACTAATTAAATATTAATTAGAAAAAGAATGAAACTAAAACAACATATAACTATATCACTGTTTTTCTCAGCTTTTCTTTATGCGATTTCCAAATCTTGGATTATTTTTGGCTCTTCACTTATTAGTGGAGTCTT
>CAXMPV010000121.1:0-5952 GCA_964195175.1 uncultured Thermodesulfobacteriota bacterium
ATATTGGTTTTTACTGTGCTTCTTATGATTTTGCTCAAAAGATAGCGGCTGAAAGTCCATATCGTGGTATCTGGGTAGCAGGAACCGTATGTGCTTGCAGCCTTCTCACGATTATTATTATGGGAGAAGTAATTCCCAAAAACATCGCAGTAAAGATTCCAGATCAGTATTCCAGGTGGGCCGCGATGCCTATTTACCTTTTTGATAAACTCTTTTTACCCTTTCGGATTATTTTAACTTCAATTATTAATTCAATAAGCAAGGTTTTTGATAAAGGTGATGGTGACGAAAAATGTGTTACAATCGACGAATTAAAAATGCTTGTAGAGTTTAGCGAAAAACAGGGTATTGTCGATCAGGAAGAACGCTCTATGATTCATGGAATTCTGGATTTTAAAAGAGCGCAGATAAAAGAGATAATGCTTCCGCGCGTAGACATGAACTTGTTCGACATTGCCGATCCCGTACAAGAACTTATTGAGCTTGCGCGAGAAACAAAAGAGACTAAATTTCCAATTTACGAAGAGACGCCGGACAATATCATAGGCATTGTTCATGCAAAGGATATTTTTCTTAATCCGGAAGCACAATTGAAGGATATTCTGAAACCGGTCCAGTTTGTTCCCGAGCCGAAGAGCATCGAGGGTTTGTTGCGACAATTCAGACGTGAAGGTAGCCAGTTGGCTATTGTTGTTGATGAACATGGCGGTACGGCAGGGCTCATTACGCTTGAAGACATTATAGAGGAAATTGTCGGAGAGATACAGGATGAACATGAGAAGCCCAGAGAGACGATTAATAAAATTGATGAAAACAAATATCTGATTTCCGGCAATCTTAGTCTGCGTGACTGGTCAGATACTTTTGGTGTGGAAATAGAACCAATGGGCGTCGATACTATCGGTGGGCTTGTTATTACTTTGCTTGAACATATTCCCCAAAAGGGGGATTCCGTTAAATATGAGGACTTCGTTTTTACCGTAGAAGGAGTCAGAAAAAGGCGCATCACATCAATATTGCAGGAAATGAAAGCAGAGAGCAAGTCAGACGAGGACGAAAATGATTGAATATTACCTGTTAATTCTGTTCCTTTTGTCCTCGGCGTATTTTTCAGGAATTGAGATTGCCGTCTACTGTGTTAATCGTGTCAGATTGCAATATAATGTGGACAGAGAAAATCGAAGCGCAAAGATTATTAAGAAATTATTAAATGATCCACAGGCCTTGATATGCACAATATTAATAGGCAATAATATTGTCAACTATCTGGCATCTGCAATCTTCACAAATATCATATCAGAAAAGGTGTCTTACGCGAATCCCGGATTGACTGCAACCCTAATCTTAGCACCAATTATGCTGATTTTCGCGGAGGTTATGCCAAAGGATATCTGTCAAAGAAATGCCGATAAATTCCTTTACCCGGCATCATCCGGCATCAGGTTTTTTTCCCAGATTTTTTTCCCGTTAGTATATATTTTGAAGGGTGTAAACAAAATTCCTCAATTCTTTTTAAAGAATACAAACAAAAGGACGGCAATCTTTACGCCATATAGATTAGGGTTTTTCATCAGAGAAGGTGCCAAAGAGGGGGTTATCTCCGGTTACCAGGATATGATGACCAGAAACATTATGAGGCTTGGAAGTATTCCAATAAGCAAAATCATGATACCGCTCAATACCGCAACGGTCGTTTCGTCTGAGGTAAGCGTAGAGCAAATGAGGGCTTTGGCAAAAAACGTAAGATTTTCCAGAATACCCGTTTTTAAAGGTTCGAAAAATAATATTATCGGAGTAATTAACCTGTTCGATTTTTTGAGTGTTTGCACAGAAGAATCAAAAATAAGCGATATCTTGAAAGAAACCGAACACATTGGTGCTGATACACTTATAGACGATGCACTGGTAATAATGCAGAAGACAAAGCAGCGAATGGCTATCGTTATCGACAAAAACAGTAAACCAATTGGAATAGTAACAATTAAGGACCTTGTAGAAGAGATTGTTGGAGAATTAATGGAGTGGTAAGGGTAAATACTCCAAAAAAATTAGTTTGACATTTTTTTTTAAAACAATAGAATTTGACTTTGTCGCAAACTTGGTCAAGAATGTCTGGTGTTACTAATTATAAGTAATAATAAAACTTAGTAAAAACCTTTAGGTTACTATTTAAATGAAGCTCTCTAGCAAAACAGAATACGCAATACTTGCACTCCTGGAATTAGGGCAAAGATATGAAAAGGGTTTTGTGCTAAGCAGGGATATAGCAAGTGTCAGGGCGATACCCGAGTCATTTGTTGAGCGAATATTATTAACATTGAAAAATGGAAGCGTAATCGTCAGCGTCAGAGGGGCAAAGGGCGGCCATTGCCTTGCCAGAGATCCTGGTGAAATATGTGTCAGGGAAATAATAGAACTGTTTGAGGGCTCTCTGGCTCCAATTGACTGTGTAAACGAGAGAATATCGTCTCTTTCTGCAAGCTGTTCAATTGCTGATGCATGTGTATTGAAGGATTTATGGAAAAAAATGTATGATGCGATGTTGGCAAGCATAGAAAATATAACAATCAAGGATCTTGTTACACAGGAAAAAGAGCAAAAAGCCGGGACAATGTACCATATATAGTTAGTAAAAAAATTTTTCTCTAATTCTTGACTAAGTTTAAAACAAAGTAATATATTTACGGAAAAACTAATGAATTCTGTTCAAACAAAAAATAACTATAGATTTATTATCTTGTCAGTTGCCTCATTTATATTTGGCTTGATAATCTATCTTCCTACACCAGAAGGGCTTACAGATGACGGGAAGAAGGCATTGGCTATATTTGTACTCTGTATTATTTTCTGGGTTAGCCACGTGATACCACTGATGATAACAAGCCTGCTTGCAATTATCCTTTTCCCTTTGTTGGGAGTTTTGCCGGCAGAAAAAACGTACTCTCTTTTTGGTAATCAGGCAGTTTTCTTTATTCTCGGAGCATTTATTCTGGCCTCTGCTGTTACCAGGACAGGTTTAAGCAATAGAATAGCACTGATATTCCTGAAGTGGTTTGGCCATTCGCCAAAGACATTGCTTCTAGGGGTTATTGTACTGTCAGCATTTTCTTCGTTTTGGATGTCAGCACATGCCGTTGCCGCGATGATGTTTCCTATTATTGCAGCTATTGCCTTGAGCCTGGAGTTAAAGCCGGGTGAAAGCAGTTATGGCAGGTCTCTGTTTTTGGGTACGGCGTGGGGATGTGGCATTGGAGGAGTGGCAACATTTTTAGGTGGCGCCAGGGCCCCTCTGGCCATCGGAATGCTTCATGATACAACAGGTGAATCCATTGGTTTTTTCAAATGGATGCTCGCAACTCTACCAGCAGTCATAACAATGCTGGCCGCGACGTATTGGTTGTTGATCGTTCTTTTTCCAGCGGAGATAAAAGATGTAAAAAAGGCACGAATGTTATTGGTTAACAGGACAGCATGCATTGGAAAAATGAAACGCAAAGAGTTGTCTAATGGAATTCTTATGATAGCAACGATTTTTACATGGATATGCTTCGGTGAAAAATTCGGACTTGCGAATATTGCTTTGGCTTCCGTTGTTATTGCATTTGTATTTAAGCTGTTACGATGGAAGGAAGTGGAGGAAGATGTGAACTGGGGGCTGATACTTATGTATGGCGGTGCAATCTGCCTTGGCTTTGCCATGGGCAAGACCGGCGCCACACGCTGGTTGGTAGATATATCTAATATAGGGGCAATCCAATCACCATTTGTCTTGATCATGGTGATATCGCTTTTTGCAATTTTTTTGACAGAAGCCATGAGCAATACGGCGGTAGTCGCGCTCTTAATGCCAATAACCATAGGGGTTGCGATAGATTTTTCAATAAACCCAATAATTATGACATTAGCCGTAACTGTTCCATCGGGCCTGGCATTTATTCTCCCTATGGGCACTCCGGCAGTTGCCATTGCGCATTCATCGGGTTTCATTACGCCGGGCAATGCATTTAAAGGCGGATTTATACTGAAGATTGTTTCATGGATATTGTTCAATTTTTTCGCATATTATTACTGGCCACTTCTGGGCCTCAGCTTGTAAAATTATTTTTTTGTGAACCCTTAGTCCCCTTTTAAAGAGGGGGACTAAAAAATCGAAATCGGTGAATTATGGATAAAATATTATTAATACTTTCGACTACAAGGAAATCGGATAAGTGTGTTAAAGAAGCGGTTGACATTGCGAGTAAAGAAAATGCTAAGCTGATAATTCTTTTCGTTGTTGATAATGAGGTACCACAGAAAATATTTGATAGCTTGACCGAGGAAGGGTGGATTGGGGGGAAAACAACCGAGAATCTTTATAATGCAGTTTTGGATGAATATTCAGTTCAGGGAAAAGATAAGATTTTAGAGATTGAAGAAGCGGCGAAAAGCAAAGGTGTTGATTACAAATCAATTATCAAAAGAGGCACATTTTTGGATGTAACACTATCTGTTGCCGAAAAGGAACAGGTGAACCTGGTTCTCGTTACAAGAAGAAAAAGGTCCCGCTTATCACGATATTTCTTCGGATCCGCCGTGGCAGAACTGAAAGAAAAAGTAGCGTGTGAAACAAAGATTATAGATGAATAGCAGAGGATGAAGTTAAAAGTGCCTAACATTTAAAGTAATCAAATTACATTAATTTTAGGCACTTTAGCTCACTTCAAACTTTAGACACTTTCTTTTATATTATGGATAACATCTCAACGGTAAATTTGGATACTGATATTTTGATTATCGGTGGTGGCGCCGCCGGCTGTATGGCGGCAATTGAAGCCAAAAAAACCGATCCAAATATCAGATGCATTATTATGGAAAAGGCACACATTGAAAGAAGCGGTTGTCTTGCAATGGGGCTTAACGCGATAAATGCTTATCTAAATAATGGTCAGACTCCTGAGACATACACTAAGTACATAAAGGATGAATTTTTTGGTGTTATTAGAGAAGACCTGGTCTATTCAATTGCAGAAGGCCTTAATGAGTCGGTTAAACAGGTTGAGGAGATGGGCCTTCCGATTGAAAAAGATCAAAATGGCGATTATGTGACCAGGGGCAAGAGGAGCATAAGAATTTTTGGAGAGAGGCTGAAACCGATTCTTGCGGAAGCCGTCTATCGCGCGAAAGTAGGAGTATTAAACAGGGTAGCCGCCACAAATTTTATTTTTGATGGAGAGCGGGTAAGAGGTGCATACGGATTCAATAGCCGGGACGGTAAACTATATGTTGTTCATGCCAGAGCAGTAATCGTAACCACAGGTGGCGCTTCGGGAATTTATAAGCCTATTAAAAAAGGAGATGCTCGTAACACGACCTGGTACTGCCCATGGAATGTAGGGACGGGTTACGCAATGGGAATTCGTATTGGCGCAGAGATGACGAGCTTTGAAAATCGATTTATACCCTTAAGGGTTAAAGGAGTCAATGCGCCAACAGGTACAATAGCCCAGGGATCAGATATCATGCACAGGAACGCTCTGGGAGAAGAGTATCTGGAAGAGCGATATAAACATCTTGGAGGGGAGAAGTGTCTATCTATCTATCGCTTGTTGGCAACCTTGCAGGAAGAGAAGGCTGGCAAAGGCCCATGCAGCCTGGATACCAGAGGTTTAAGTGCTGAGGCGGAAGAGAAGCTCAAGACGGCTTATTTAAACATGAATCCTGCAATCGTCCTTTTATGGGCAAATGATGGATATAGTCCCGGTAAACGGCCTGTAGAAATCAGCGGTATGGAGCCGGTCGTAATCGGAGGGCATTGTCAGGCAGGCTATTGGATTGACAGAGAAAGAAGGACAACAATAAATGGGCTGTTTGCTGCAGGCGATGTTGCCGGCGGTGCTCCAAAGAAATATGTAAGCGGTGCCTGGGTTGAGGCAAAGATAGCGGTAAGGACGGCTATTGATGAAATTACGG
>CAXMPV010000122.1:0-5943 GCA_964195175.1 uncultured Thermodesulfobacteriota bacterium
GACCATGCCTACCGCTGCACAGCTGGACAGAAGCAGGAATAACAGTGCATATTTTTTCATGATAGTTACTTTCAGATCAGGCTAACAATTTGTGTTCTGTAGGTCTATTGTTAAGTATGCAGAAAACGCTATGGACCATAAAATCCGACATTTTCTTCCCTTTGACATAGGCTAAAAACCCTTGACAAATCATGGTGTTGTGTTAGAATTTTACCTCTTTGTTGTACTCATATCCATAAGTATTTCCTCATATTATAGAATACTTATATTTTGAAAAGACAGGCTTTGCATTTTAATTGAAAAATCCCTTCTGAAGGCAGGAATACAGCTTTTCAAATAAGGCATCTCAACGAGTCACGACCTGCTGGAATTATATGAACTTGCTATCTAAGGATAAATTGGCTTTGAATTGTGGGACGGTACTATCTATTACATTGGTCTGAAAGGAATCTGAAAAATGGCAACTAAAGTGGGAATAAATGGTTTTGGCAGAATAGGTCGAAACGTATTTAGAGTAATTACAGAGAGGGAAAATATTGATGTGGTTGCTATAAATGATTTAGCTGACGCCCGAACACTGTCTCACCTTTTGAAATATGATTCAGTTCATGGTAAGTTTGATGGTGATATTGAGGTAAAAGAAGGTTCGATAGTTGTAAAAGGAAAAGAGATTAAACTGACAAAGGAAAAAGACCCTGCCGGGCTTCCATGGAAAGAGCTAGGGGTTGATATAGCGATAGAGTCGACGGGTATATTTACAAAAAAGGCAGATTGTGCAAAGCATCTTGAGGCTGGAGCGAAAAAGGTAATCTTGTCAGCACCCTCAAAAGATCAGCTTGATGCTACGATAGTTATGGGGATCAATGAAAAAGATCTAAGGCCCGAGCATAAAATTGTGTCCAACGCCTCTTGCACTACAAATTGTCTTGCGCCGCTCGTGAAGGTAATTAACGATAATTTCCAAATAGAAAAAGGCCTCATGACGACCATTCATGCCTATACAAATGATCAGAATGTAGCAGATGTAATGCACAAGGATTTAAGAAGAGCAAGGGCTGCAGCCATAAATATAATTCCGACAACCACTGGTGCCGCCAAAGCCATTGGAGAGGTTATACCGGAACTCAAAGGAAAGCTTGATGGTATGGCAATGCGGGTGCCTGTAGCAAACGGTTCGGTAACTGATTTAGTGGTATCAGTGAAAAAGGCAACTAGTACTGAAGAGGTTAATAGCGTTTTAAAGGCAGCAGCAGATAATGATTTGAAGGGTATATTAGAATACTGTGAAGATCCCATTGTTTCTTCTGACATAATAGATAATGAGCATTCATGTATTCTGGATGCCATGTCCACGTGTGTAATTGATGGCAATTTAATAAAAGTGATAGGCTGGTACGATAACGAATGGGGTTATTCAAATCGTATGGTAGACCTGGTAGAACTTATCGCAAAGATTTAACGAGATTCTATACAATGAGCAAACTTTTTATCAACGAACTTGACCTGAAAGACAAGAAGGTATTTGTGCGGGTGGATTATAATGTTCCTTTTGACGAACAGGGAAATATTACAGATGATGCCAGGATAAGGGCCACTTTGCCAACTATTAATTATCTACTTGATGAAGGCGCGAAAATAATCCTTGCCTCTCATCTTGGAAGGCCAGGCGGAAAGGTCCTGCCGGAATTCAGTTTAAAGCCGGTTGCCAAGAGACTTAATAGGCTTCTGAATAAGGATGTGACATTGGCAGAAGATTGCATCGGTCCAGAGGTGAAAAAACAGGTAGAGGCAATGCAGCCTGAGGATGTCTTGCTTCTTGAAAACCTGCGTTTTCATAAAGGAGAGCGGGATAATGATCCTGTGTTTGCCAAAGAGCTGGCAAGCCTATGTGATGTGATGGTGCAGGATGCGTTTGGAAATTGTCACAGAGCACATGCTTCAATGGTAGGTATGAATGAGGAAGTATCTCAGTCGGCAGCAGGGTTTCTTTTAAAGAGGGAAATTGATTATTTTGCGAAGGCGGTCACTACTCCGTCGAGGCCTGTGGTTGCAATTGTTGGCGGGGCGAAGGTATTAGATAAGATAAAAATAATAGAAAACCTGGTAAAAAAAGTTGATAAAATAATAATTGGCGGTGCAATGGCATTCCCTTTCCTCGCAGTTCATGGATATGGAGTTGGCAAGGCAACGGTAGATGAAAATGTGGCGATGAAGGTTTTGATGATAAATAAGCTTGCCAAGGAGAGAGGTGTAAAAATATATTTACCAGTGGACTTTGTGGCTGCAGATAAATTTGACGGAAATGCGGAGACTAAGCTGGTTACCTTCCAGGAAGTCCCGGATGACTGGTTTGCTTTAGATATCGGGCCGGCAAGTACAAAGCTTTTTTCTGAGGCCATGCAAAACGCGAAGACCATAATCTGGAATGGCCCAATGGGAGCGTTTGAAATAGACGCCTTCAGCAGGGGTACATACTCAATGGTAGAATCAGTTGTGACGGCTTATGCGTTAACTATTGTAGGAGGCGGAGATACAGACCTTGCATTTCACAGGATGGGGGAATCACATAAGGTGTCGTTTATCTCTACAGGTGGTGGTGCATTTCTAGAGTTATTAGAAGGTAAAGAATTGCCCGGCATAGCAGCACTGACAGATACGCCAGAGTCATAAATTAGCGAGTGAAATAAATGCAAACAAAAATATCCGCTTCAATACTCTCTGCCGATTCTACTCAGTTGGGGAATGAAATTAAAAAAGTAGAGCAGGCGGGTGTTGACTTAATTCATATAGATGTTATGGATGGCCATTTTGTTCCGAACATTACGATGGGGCCATTTATCGTTGAGGGAATAAAAAAGATTAGTAAAGTCCCTCTCGATATCCATCTCATGATTGAGAATCCGGATAAATATGTAGAGTCATTTACGCAGAAGACAGAAAAGGATGATATCTTGACTTTTCATATAGAGGCAACAGATGATCCTTTGAGCGTTATCAATTTAATTAAAGATAGAGGATTAAAAGCGGGAGTTGCCATTAACCCCGATACGCACGAACGTACTGTTGAAAAGTTACTTGAATCTATAGACATGCTTCTTGTAATGACGGTCTATCCGGGGTTTTCAGGCCAGGCTTTCAAGAAATACGTATGTGAAAAAATAAAAAAGTTGAGGGAAATAGCTCCCGAAAACCTTGATATTGAAGTGGATGGTGGTATAAAACCGGAAACTATTTCTGATGCAGCATCTGCCGGTGCAAATGTCTTTGCTGCGGCAACGTCTATTTTTGCAAGGGATGACTATAAAGAAGCAATAGAAGCGCTCCGTAAAGAAGCGCAGGAAAATTCCTTTATGTTTATGAAAAACTGAGGCTATGCTTTAGTAAAAAATGTCAGATGCTGAATGGCCGGATAGATACCTTGAGTTTTTTTGTGTGACAATGGTTTATCAAGAGTTTTAATAGAAATGTTGTGGGAGAAAAATAATTGTTCTTTAGAAAGAAAAAAAATGTACCCGATGGATTGTGGCAAAGGTGCGATGGGTGTAAAAGCGTAGTTTATAAAAAAAAGGTGGAGGAGAAACATAATGTTTGCCCGGAATGTAATCACCACTTTAGGTTATCTACTGCTGAGCGCATAGATATCACACTCGACAAAGAAAGTTTTGAAGAATATTGGAATGATATGATGCCAGCTGATCCATTGAAATTTATGGATCGTATAAAATATAAAGACCGGATTGTAAGTGAACAGAAAAAAACAAAGTTAAATGAAGCTGCAACGGTTGGAAAAGGCTTTATTGATGGAAAGGAAGTTGTTTTTGGCGTTACGGATTCAAGTTTTATAATGGGGAGTATGGGATCCGTGGTAGGAGAGAAGATTGCAAGAGCAGCCGAAATGGCACTGGAGCTGAGATTACCTCTTATTATCGTCTCAGGTTCTGGAGGTGGTGCAAGAATGCACGAAGGGGCCTTTTCTCTTATGCAAATGGCGAAGACATGTGCCGCCATTGCCAGGCTTCAGGATGCAGGGCTGCTGTTTATATCTGTGCTTACTGATCCTACATTAGGGGGCGTAATGGCAAGCTTTGCCTCACAGGGAGACATTATAATGGCAGAACCCGGAGCGCTTGTGGGATTTGCGGGTCCAAGAGTTATTAAAGAGACTATCAGGAAAACACTTCCCAAGGGATTTCAGTCTTCAGAATCCATGCTTAAGCATGGATTTATTGACATAATTGCTTCACGCGACCGATTAAAGCAGGAGATTTCAAAAATTCTGGACTATTGTAATGGTAACCGCAGTAGTTAAATTGTAATTGTTGAATTTGATGTTATAATGTTGTAATATTTCGTACATAGATATTTGTTGGCAAACAAAATCCTCGGTAGCTCAATGGTAGAGTGGGTGACTGTTAATCATTAGGTTGTAGGTTCGAGTCCTACCCGAGGAGCATTATAAAAAACCCACCTTTCTGGTGGGTTTTTTAATACTCTTTTTTCGTGTTGGCCGGAAATCAATTGAGTGAACGGACCGGACGAACATATCTGTTTTTGTAACGCCATCGTACGTTACCAAGGCTGAAGTAAACGCTCCAGGAGCTGCTGCCATGTTTATCGCCAGACCAAATTCCCCACTGCTCCTGATCAAAGACGGGGTCTATGTGAAGGGCATTCGTCTTGCCCGGTTCAAGCAGTGATGCCGCTTCTTCTATAGTCGGTAGTCTCCAGTCGCTATACCCGGCATACTTCAGGGTGTTCAACTTCCTTACCCATCCATTCGCTGCATTCCACTGCATATATTCTTTAGAACCTGATTGGAGCCACATCAATCCCGTGGTATGGTCTATTACCACATTGCCTCCCTTTATCGACTTCTTCTCGTAGTTGTGGATGATTGTGCTATGCCCGTAAAATCCCCATTCATCAAATTTTCGTATATAAATTTCTGGCATTGACTCTGCTTCAGAAACAGACAAATTCCTGTAAGACGAACGCAGGTTTACTCTTTGTGGATTCTCTTCTGCTGATTGTATAGTCAGGGCAGAAAGAAGAACAAATGATATAACGAAGATATATAGTAACTGTTTTTTCATATTTTTTTGCCTCTGGATTAGCCGGTTTAAAATTACCAAGACTTCATTGGCCTGTAGCTTAACCGGTATCCATAAGATAAGTAAAATTAAAAATTTAATATGTTCTGGCAAGACGAAAACCTAAGTAGTAGTATCGGTAAGACTGGGCGCGGGTGAGGCGAATCTGTTACTACAGATTTTAATGACAACAATGTTCTGCGGCCAGACTGGATAGTTTTAGTACTAAACTTGAAATTCCTATAAACATCAGGAAAATACCAATATATATTGATGCTTTACCGTTAAAGTGCTTTATTGGTTTTTTTACTAATAGCGAAATACCTGAAAGTGCAGGAAGGGTGCCTATCCAGAATGATGTAAGTAATATGCCTCCCCAGAGAGGGTTGTTTGTTGCGACTGCTATTAAAATGAAGCCGTATAGCCATCCGCATGGTAATAAAGGGCTCAGCAGTCCTATTAAAAAACTTGAAACCGAATGAGAGGTTTTGGTTTCAAGTAACCGGCCAATCCTGTTCTGATAAAACAGCCTCAGAAAAGCGGGTTGCTTAATATGTAATTGCCCCTTCTTTATTATACTGAAACCTATAACCAGGAAGCTGGCACTCAAAAAGACAGTGGAGATGAGGGAGATATATTTCATCTCAGAATTGATAAATTCAGATCCCAGGAATCCGGCCAGTGCTCCTACACTGAAATAACCTAGCAGGCGTCCAAGGTGGTAATTGACAAGACCCTTTCTGTTTTGTGCACCTGCTGTTACAGCCAGGGCACCGCACATTCCTACACAGTGTATGCTGCCGATAATGCTTGCCGCAATGATTGCAAAAGGTACCATAACGGGCAGCATATC
>CAXMPV010000123.1:0-291 GCA_964195175.1 uncultured Thermodesulfobacteriota bacterium
CATGTCTGACTATATTTGCAACTCCAATAATAGCACCGGCATAACATATACCTGCGGCAACATTGTCCTTCTCAATTTCATCGTGAATGCAATAAGGTGTGATCAGGTTATAAACGAAACCGGTGATGATGAAAGATACCTGGCCGATAGCCCAGAATGCCAGAAGTGTAACTATTCCGCCGCCTTCGCCTGATATAGATCCGAAAATTATCATACCTGTAGCTAAATAGACAGCTAGCTCAACAACGCCTGTTCCCGCATTCTGGTCTTTTAGTATCTCTTTTTTGTTGT
>CAXMPV010000123.1:301-2494 GCA_964195175.1 uncultured Thermodesulfobacteriota bacterium
AATATGTCTATCAGATCAGCCAGCATACCTGCTGATTCGCCTACTACAACTCCACCGATAGCAAACACTAAGCCAAAATAATAACCAACCAGAGAGAGTGCGAAAGCGCAATTATCCTTCTTGACCAATTCTTCATTTACGTTGATGTCCCTGTGGATCAGGTCATAAACAAGCTTCCCTATCCAGAACAGGAAATAACAACATACCAGGTAGATAATAGCTGAGATTAAATTATCAAAATGCATTATTTTCCAAACCCTCCTCCTCTACTGCGGAATGGACTCTGGCTTCTTCCAGCCCTCGACCTCACTTTTTGTGCAAAGCTTTGTTTAGCCATTTTCTGCTTAGCCATCTTCCTTTGATAGAAACCCTTGTGTGTCTGTTTTGTTGCTGATCCGTTTGTACCATACTGGTTTTTACTCCCATAATACGGTCTGTTACTTTTTCGGTAATCGTTGTAAGCGCCGTAATCACTTCGGTACACAGGTCTACTAACCATTCCGAACATATGAGACATAAACATGTATTTGCCATAAAATGACCAGAATGAATTACCAGACCTATCCTGCTTCCACTCACCATATTGGGTGTTTCCGACATGTTGATAGCCCGGTGGAGAAGGTGTCTTTATGTAACCATCTGCTGTCTTTGACAGTAAAGCCATTCCAAGATAGTTCTCATTTGTGCGGTAATATCGTTCAGATACTTTCACAAAACCGGTATACTGAATATCTTCCTTTATTATTACTTTATATTTATGGTGATAATGTTTAAATATGCTGCCGCTTGACTGCATATCATCCAGAATAATTGAATATTCGGGAACATTTTTCAGTTTAGCTGATATCCGTTCAATTGGAGAACGTTTGGCTCCGCATGACGATAGAGTTATTACTGCGCATAATAAGACAGATATAGTGATTATTTTTTTTGTTAAAGACATGTTTGGTAATTTCCTGCGAAGTCCTTAAAAAGCTCTTTCTTCATTAGTTAAATTATCAAGTACTCGGTGTATATAACGGTTTTGTTTTGAATTGTCAACCTAAATGTATGTAATCACTTATTAGGGTTACTCTCCAGTCTTTCCTTTGTTATAATAACGCGATGTATAAAGTACTTACAATAGCCGGTTCTGATTCTTGTTGTGGTGCTGGTGTGCAGGCAGACCTTAGAGTGATAAGTGCGCTCGGTGCTACTGGAACATGTGCTATTACAGCAATAACTGCACAGAATACTCTCGGCGTGAGTTCTGTCTTCAGCATACCTGCATCAGTTGTCGGTCAACAGATAGACGCTGTCGTTTCTGACATAGGAGCTGACTCTCTGAAAACTGGAATGCTTGTAAGTGAGGAGGTTGTCGAGATAGTTTGCGATATATTCAGGAAATACAACCTGAAAAATCTGGTAGTAGACCCGGTCATCACTTCTCACAAGGGCCGAAGACTTTTGTCTGATGAAGGGATCAAAAAGCTGGTTTCTGACTTGATCCCATTATCACGCCTGGTAACTCCAAATATTCCGGAAGCTGAAATCATGGCAGACCGTAAGATAGAGAGTCTTTCCGATATTAAAGACGCGGCCAGTGCAATCTGTGAGCAGGGGGCTTCGAACGTGCTGATTAAGGGTGGGCATGCCATAGATTATGGAAATGACAATGATACAAATGGAGACATTATTGATCTCTTTTATGATGGAAAAGAGTTCCAATACTTCAAGGAAAAACGGGTAGATATAGACAATGTTCACGGAACAGGTTGTATGCATTCATCTGCAATAGCGACTGAATTGGCAAAAGGAAATGACATAATCAGTTCAATTGCAGTTGCAAAGAAGTTTATAACTAAGACAATAAAAGAGTCGTCAATGCCTGGAAAAGGTAACAGGTTAGCTGATTTCACACATCAAACCGATGAGTAGCAAATTATTAAAGACGTAGCGGAAACCTTCAGGTTTCCAATGCCACGTCTCAGCGTTTAACATGGAAGGCTAAAGCCATTCCGCTACAGTTTGATATCATACTACTTAAACATTTTCCCTTGATTAAGTGGCAGTAATGGCTTAAAATCCACGATTCAAATAGTTTTCTAATTCAAATAAAGGAATGGACTTATAACAATGTATAAAATAGCAACTATACCCGGAGACGGAACCGGGCCTGAGGTCGTTCGAGAAGGATTAAAGGTACTTGAAGCT
>CAXMPV010000123.1:2504-5555 GCA_964195175.1 uncultured Thermodesulfobacteriota bacterium
GTTAATTATGATCTTGGTGGTGAAAGGTATTTAAAAACAGGAGAAATTTTACCCGATTCTGTAATTGAGGATCTTAGGAAGTGTGATACAATTTTTCTCGGTGCGATTGGACATCCGGATGTGCAGCCTGGCATCCTCGAAAAGGGTTTGCTTCTGAAAGCAAGATTCGCGTTAGAGCAGTACATAAACCTGCGTCCTGTAAAGTTGTATCCTGGTGTAGATTGTCCGCTCAAGGATAAAGGACCTGATGATATTGATTTCGTTGTTGTGCGTGAAAATAACGAAGGTCTGTATGCCGGTATAGGGGGGTTCTTAAAGAAGGGAACTGCTGAAGAAGTTGCGACACAGGAGATGATCAATACGAGGCAGGGGGTAGAGCGCTGTATCCGTTACGCGTTTGAATATACAAGAAAACGAGGCAAGAGAAAGCAACTGTTGCTGTGCGCAAAGACAAATGTTTTGACATTCGCTCATGATCTGTGGTGGCGTGTGTTTAATGAAGTGGGTGCAGAGTATAGTGATATAAAACGTGAGTATGCCCATGTTGATGCTACCTGCATGTGGATGGTGAAGAATCCTGAATGGTTTGACGTTATTGTGACTTGCAATATGTTTGGTGATATTATTACCGATCTGGGTGCTATGATTCAGGGTGGAATGGGAATCGCCGCAGGTGGAAATCTGAATCCGGAAGGTGTCTCCATGTTTGAGCCGATCGGAGGGTCTGCTCCTAAATATACGAATAAGAACGTTATTAATCCGGTTGCCGCCATACTTGCATGTACAATGCTTCTTGAACAGTTAGGCGAGGACAAAGCGGCTGCAGCTGTTGAAAAAGCGGTAATAGATGTTGTAGGTAACAAACTAAAGGGTGTAAATGCAGGTAAGATGGGTTATTCCACTTCTGAAGTGGGCGACCTTATCGCAGAGAGTATTGCGTAACATCCTGATGTGTTTGTTTTTTTAAAGCAAATGGGAGTCTTTATGCAGAGTACTATCGCGTTGGAATCCAGTGTTTTGGTTTTAAACAAATTCTTTGCGGCTGTGCATGTCGTAAATGCAAAGAGGGCATTTGCGATGCTGTGTAAAGAGAGTGCCGAAGTTGTATCTATAGATGACGGGCAGTATAATTCTTACGATTTCACAAGCTGGGTTGATGTTTCCGCGTTCAAGGCAGAGTGTGGATTGCCGGACGATGACCAGTACGAAAGTATCAAGACGTTTTCACTGGAAGTCAGAGTGCCAAAGATTATCAGGTTAGTTGTTTACGATAAGCTGCCTAAGGCAACTATTAAGTTTAATAGAAAGAACATCTTTGCAAGAGATAAGAACAGGTGCCAGTATTGCGGCAAAAGGGTTCCTACATCAGAGTTAAGTCTGGATCATGTTATACCCAGAACTCAAGGTGGCATGAGTAACTGGAAGAATATAGTCTGTGCCTGTACAAATTGTAATAAAAACAAGGGCGGCAGAAGACCCGAAGAAGCCGGAATGAGGTTGATCTGCAAGCCGGCTAAACCGAAGCATTGTCCAGTTATTCAATTAAAGCTGGGTTCAAATAAATATAATTCCTGGAAACAATTCCTGAACAATGCTTACTGGTCTGTTCCTCTGGAATAAAATCAATTAATCTGCACGGGCAACGGGTTTGTCCCTGCCTCCCAAGCTTTCTGCTTATCATTCTTATGGTGAAGGAATATTACTTATCAATCCTGTCCGGGCAGCAAAGAGGTATTATCGCTGCCATAGTCAAATCAACTCTTTCCATATTTACGTTACCATATTTAGCTGTACTCAATACAAGGAACACTCTTTACAAAAAAGGTGTTGTCAGAAGCTCAAGACTGCCGGTGAAAGTTATCAGCATCGGTAATATTACCACAGGGGGCACTGGCAAAACACCACTTGTTGAATTCTCTGTAAAGTATATCAGTGAGATCGGCAGGAAGGTTGCTGTCTTGAGCAGAGGTTATGGCGGAGACAATCCTTCGCAGGAAGGAGATGAGATGGTTAATGACGAGTGTCTCGCATTAATAGAAAATCTCCAGGATGTACCTGTTTTAGCTGGCAGGGACAGAGTAAAAAACGGGGAAAAAGCAATCAATGATTTTGGCGTGGATTGCGTAGTGCTTGATGATGGCTTTCAACATTTAAGACTGAAGCGTGATTTGGATGTAGTCGTGATTGATGCGCTTAATCCGTTTGGTGGAGAGAATCTAATACCCAGGGGCAGCCTTAGAGAGCCACTTCAAAACCTTGAACGTGCAGACCTGTTTATCATATCTCACTGCGATCAGGGCAATGAACAGACCATCAGGTCAATATATACAAAACTAGACCAGATTAATCATGGCGCTCCGGTTTGTGAATCTATACACAGACCTGTACATTTTGATAATATGGCGGACGGTTCGATTCTGGGGCTTGAGTGGTTAAAGGGAAAAAGAGTTTATGCGCTATCTGCAATAGGTAACCCTGAATCTTTCGCCTGTACTCTAAGAGGGCTTGGAGCCGATCTGATAAAGCACAAGGAGTTTCAGGATCATCACGTCTACACTAAGGAAGAGATAGATAATGTTATTTCAGAAGCACAATCACTCGATGCAGATACGATCGTGGTTACGCAAAAAGATATTGTAAAAATAAGGAAAATGAATATAAAAGATGCTAACATACTATCTTTGAGAATTGAAATAAAGATTACAAGAGGAGTTGATCTTTATAAAACAGCGATAGATAGAGTGTTTAAATCAAATGTAAGTAATTGACTAATAGAGAGGATTAGGTTTTGAAAAAAAAGAAAAAAGAACTTAAACCGATAGACCTGAAAAAGGTCAAGACGTACTCAATAAAAAAGAGAAAAAATCTTTTCAAGTCCGAGCAGTTTGGTAAACCAATAGAGTCTAAGGATTTCAATAAATTTATTGATTCACTGCCAAAGCTCCTTGCTGCCAATGACCTGAGAAACGTAATTGATAATATTGTCAAGGCTCACAAGAAAAACCGTCCGGTAGTACTTGCATTGGGGGCTCACGTTATCAAATGCGGTCT
>CAXMPV010000123.1:5597-5844 GCA_964195175.1 uncultured Thermodesulfobacteriota bacterium
AATATCGTTAATAGGAGAGACGTCTGAAGACGTATTGCATAGCCTAAAGGATGGTTCTTTTGGTATGGCGAAGGAGACCGCTGAGGCGATTCAAGCTGCGGCATCTGTGCCTGATAGCGGATTGGGCAGGGCTATTGGGAATAAAATATTAAAAGATAAGAATAGGCATAGAAAACACAGCATCCTGGCAGTGGGTGCTCAACTGAATATACCAGTGACAGTACACGTTGCAGTGGGCACGGACATA
>CAXMPV010000124.1:0-5844 GCA_964195175.1 uncultured Thermodesulfobacteriota bacterium
ATCAGAGTAAGCACAATACCAACTACCTGCGGTGAAAGCATTGTAATGAGAATATTGGAAAAATCTACAGTGCTTATACAACTAAAAGATATGGGGTTTTCCGACCATGATTATAACAACTACAAGAGCATATTAAAGAAACCAAACGGTATCTTCCTGATTACGGGGCCTACCGGCAGTGGTAAATCCACAACTCTTTATGCATCCTTAAATGAAGTCGATCGCTCAGAAAAAAAGATCATTACCGTAGAAGATCCGATAGAATATAATCTAACAGGAATTAACCAATGTCAGGTAAACGAGAGGATTGGATTGTCCTTTCCCAGTATACTCCGCGCCGTACTTCGACAGGACCCAAATATAATTGTCATAGGAGAGATTCGCGATGTAGAAACCGCGGAGATAGCTGTTACATCCGCATTAACCGGGCACCTGGTCATGAGCACTCTTCATACAAATGACGCACCTTCAGCCATAACAAGACTCATCGATATGGGTATCAAACCTTTTCTTTTATCATCATCAATCCAGGCAATTCTGGCCCAACGCCTGGTTAGAGTAATATGTCCAAAATGCAAGGTCCCATACAAAATCGAAAAGGATATTTTAGAGTCGCTGGATATAGATGGTATTGATCTTGAAAACAGGGAGTTTTGCCATGGCACAGGATGTGAATATTGTAATAAAACCGGCTATCGTGGTAGAAAACCTATCTTTGAGTTCATGAGCATTAATACGGAGTTAAGAAACGCAATATTTAATAATATGGCAACTAATCAACTTAGAAAAATTGCGCATTCTAATGGAATGACTACATTAGCCGAAGATGGACTGAGATTGGCACGTGCGCAAATCACAACACTGGAGGAAGTGATGAGGATCACCTCGTTAGATTCCATATGAAACTTCATTTTAATGCACTGAGAATAAAAATGTTAATGTTAATTTTTTTGAAAGGCAAGACAAAACCAAAGACTTAGCCTTTCTCTGTCATTCCCGCAATCAGTTGAGCGGGAATCTAGAATTATCATTACAAGAACAACTAGATTCCCATTTTTATTGGAATGACATGGGACAGCATTGAAATTCTTATAAATTTAGAAGCATAAAAAAATATGGCAACGAAAGAAAATAAAAGAAAATTATTTGGACAGATTTTAGTAGAAAAACAACTGGTAAACGAAGACCAGATAAAGGAAGCTCTTGAAATACAGAAAATTAATGGCAAGGCACTGAAAGACGTATTGGTAGACCTTAAATATACGACTCGCAACAGGATTATTGAGGCACTGAGTGATTATCTTGGAATGGAGGTCATCGACCTCGAAAATGTAGATTTTAATCAGGATGTTCTGGATAAAATCCCACACTCTATTGCTCAGCTTTATAGAATCATCCCGATAGCCTTTAAAGAGTCTACAATTACAGTAGCACAACAGGACCCACTGGACATACAACAAATAGATGACCTCCGGTTCCTCCTGAAGTATAATGTGAAGCCAGTCTTAGTCGAGAGAGAAGATGTAGCAAACGCCATAGACAGATATTATCCGGGCGAACACGAATCTGTCGAAGAAATCCTGGATAAATTCCAGCAGGACTTATCCGCGAAAAATGACTCCATGAGTAGAGAAATCATAGAAATGGAGCATTCCAAGGAGATGTCTGGTGAATCACCAATAAAGAGTTTTGTCAATCTGATACTTCTACAAGCTATCGTAGTCAAAGCAAGCGATATTCATTTTGAAGTATTCGAAAACGAATTCAGAGTCCGATACAGAATAGATGGAGTTTTGCGTGAAAAAGTACCGGTACCAGTGCTTTTTGCAAACGGCATTATCTCAAGAATCAAAATCATGGCAAACATGGATATAGCAGAAAGGAGATTACCGCAAGACGGCCGCATCTTCCTGACTATAAAAGGACACTCTGTCGACATACGTATTTCAACGTTACCTACTAGTCATGGAGAAAGCGTTGTTATGAGAATTCTTGACAAGAGCTCAGTTTCACTTGATCTGGCCAGACTGGGCATGATGCCTGATGATCTAAAGACAGTTAAGCAACTGATGCAAAAACCTAACGGAATCATCCTGGTTACCGGCCCCACGGGCTCAGGCAAGACAACAACTTTATATGCGTGCCTCAACCATATCAATGTAACCGGCTTGAAAATCATTACGACTGAAGACCCTGTCGAGTATGACATTGACGGCATTATGCAAATTCAAATTAATCCTGATATTGACGTAACATTCTCAAATTGTTTGAGGTCCATACTAAGGCAGGATCCTGATATAATTCTAATAGGTGAAATCAGAGATTTGGAAACATTGGAAATAGCTATACAGGCGTCACTGACAGGTCATCTGGTATTAAGTACTTTACATACAAATGATGCCCCGTCAACAATAACAAGATTAATTAATATGGGACTCAAACCATACTTAATAACAGCTGCACTGGTAGCCATAATCAGTCAGAGATTAGTAAAAAAAATATGTCCTGATTGCAAGGAAGAGTACACTCCAGGCAATGACATTCTTCACGAACTTAAATTACATGACCACGATATACAGGGCAAACAGTTCTATATTGGAAAAGGTTGTAGTAGTTGTAACCGTACGGGATACAAAGGCAGAATGTCAATCCTTGAGATAATGTCAGTAGACGAGGAGATGTGTTCGCACATCATCAAACAATCCTCTACTGAGACGATAAGAGAAATAGCCAGAAGTAACGGTATGAGTACATTATTAGAAAGCGGGCTGAACGCTGTATACAACGGGATAACCACCCTGGAAGAAATAGCAAGAGAGGTAAGTATAGATTAAGAAAAGTGCCTGAAGTGTGAAGTGAACTAAAGTGGCTAACGTTAGTAAAAAAAGAATTTTACTTGCACTACCTGTGTGCCATTCTATGTGACACATAGAATGGCAACTTTAACTCACTTTTAACTTTAGGCATTTTTAACTTTGTAAAATAACTATGCCAATATTTAAATACCATGCTGTTGACAATAACGGCGCTACCATAAAAGATAAGGTAGAAGCTTTATCATCTGAAGAGGCACTTGTGGCTATACGCGACAAAGGCTTTTATCCTACTGACATCAAACAGATCAAGGACGATATCGTAACGGAATCCACAACTGCAAAAAAACGCAAAAGGTCGCTATCATCAATCACTATTGGCAGAGTAAGTGATAAGCAGATTAATCCCTTTACAAGGCAGCTATCAACACTCCAAAACGCCGACATACCTATTGTACAAAGTCTGACAATTCTCGAAACGCAAATGAGAAAGGGATTATTAAAGAGTGCTGTTGGAGAAGTAATTGCAGATATTCAAGGTGGAGATACTCTATCCATAGCAATGTCAAAACATCCAAAAGTTTTCGACAAACTCTATGTAAACATAATCAATGCCGGAGAGATCAGCGGAACACTCGATACAATATTAGAAAGGTTGGCAACATATAGAGAAAAAATGCAGAAACTAAAGCGAAAAATCATTAGCGCTATGATGTACCCAACAACCGTTATTTTCGCATCTGGTGCAATACTGTCAGCTATCATGATGTTCATAATACCCAGATTTGCAAAGATGTTTCAGGAAATGGATGTAGCCCTTCCGTGGCTGACAGCAGCTTTGATAAGCGTAAGCAACTTTCTATTTGTTTACTGGTATTCTATCTTCGGAATCCCTGTTGCTCTCTTCATTATATTTAAATTAATCGGAAAAATAGATAGATGCAGGTTAATAATTGATAGACTGAAATTCAAAATGCCTGTATTTGGTAAACTAATAAACAAATCTGTTGTATCCAAATTTACGAGGACTCTTGCAACCCTGATATCAAGTGGTGTGCCTATCCTGGAAGCTCTGAATAACGTGAGGAATGTTACTGGAAACGTGGCAATGAGTAAGGCAGTAAACAAGATACACGATAGCATCCGTGAGGGAGAGAGTATTGCAAGACCGCTAAAGGAGTCAAAGATATGTGAGGCCATGGTTGTAAATATGGTTGAAATAGGAGAGCAAACAGGTGAACTTGATAAAATGCTCACCAAGATTGCCGACAATTATGACAACGACATTGATAGTCTTGTTGAATCACTGACAAGCGTTCTGGAACCATTTATAGTTATATTCCTGGGAATATCAGTCGGCACAATTGTGATAGCACTTTTTCTACCTCTTATAAAGCTCATGAACAGCCTGGGAGGTTGAATAGTGTCAGGAATTGCAAATTTAAGAATTGAAGAATCCAGAAATACTTTAATCTTTATAAAATGAAATCTATGCAACATTCAATAATAAATCGTCAAGCCTCAATCGACAATAATCATTTGTCAATCTTCAATATTCAATCCAAAGCCGGCTTCACACTCATAGAGTTATTAGTAGTTATTGTAATCATGATGTTCCTTGCAGGAATTACCATACCCATCGTCTCTTCAATTCAGACCAATGCGAAGAAAGGTGTCACTTCAGCACAGATTAGCCAGCTGGGGATTGCATTGAAGCAGTTTGAGAGTGACTTCGGTGTTTTCCCTTCTGACAGTTACACAACATCTGATACGGCTATAACCATTGGTGGCGTGACTATACCACTCGATGAAGACCTTAATTCAGGTTCAAGATGCCTTATGTTTTTTCTGGGTAGTAAATTCATATTCACTTCAACCAGTTTTACTGCAACGTACGGTCCGTATATAGAATTTAAGAGATCACAAATAGAGGAAGTTGCAAGCACAACCTTTACCGGCACAGGCACAGACATTACTATCGAAGGAATAAACGGCACAACCAAGGTATATGAATATAAAGATCCGTTTGGAACTCGTTATTATTCATATGATAGCAGCTCCCCCTCTAACAACACAGCCTCATTCGATATTTATTCTTATGGCCCTGACAAAGCAGATAATTCAGGAGGATCAACGAGCGATGACATCACAAACTGGTGAAAAAGGTTTTACATTAATGGAGCTGTTGGTTGTAATAGGAATAATTATCATCATTGCTGCAGCCATACTGACCGTTATTCCCGGCATGCGCCAGAAGACCCAGGAAAAGGCGACAAAGGCTTTCATGGAGCGCCTGGAAATAGCTATTGAACAATACTATGATGACAATAGATCTTATCCATCCACAGGGATCACAAATCTCATAACCGATCTACAGTCTTCTGACCCAAGAGAAAGACAGTACATCGAATTTGATGACAGCGAAATAAACGGCAGTGATATTGTGGACTATTGGGGAAACCCTTTTGTGTATACCACACCAGGTACTCAGAATATAGGATCATACGACTTATACTCAAACGGCGTAGACGGAGCATCAGTCTCTAGCGGAGACGATGCTGATGATATTAATAACTGGAGTCGATAACCGTAACTAAGTTTGAAGTACCTTAAGTGACTAAATTGACAAAAGTTAAAATATTGATTTCTCACCACAACCTTTCTCTTTCGCTCATTCTAAACTTTTGAAATCTTGAAACCTGTTTTCCGAACTGATATAATCCTCGCATGATAAAGAAAAACGGATTCACACTCATAGAGATGCTTGTTGTAATATCAATAATTATCCTGATAAGTGTTTCCGCCATACCTGCAATTACACCATTCCTCAAGGGACAGAGATTGAGTAAAGGCGCACGCATAGTTCAGGCACAAGCACTGGCGGCAAGAGTCATGGCAATTAATTCCAGAAAAACACGGTGGCTCGTATTCGACTCAATAAACTATAAACTATCAATCAAAGACGAAACTAATTCAAGTGTATTGGGAAAAGAGGAGTACCTGCCAGGCACAATTGAATTTGGCACAAGCA
>CAXMPV010000125.1:0-5814 GCA_964195175.1 uncultured Thermodesulfobacteriota bacterium
AAACATTCATGAACTGTATCAGATATTTTATAGTATACCTGATAAGCTGGATTGTGAATTTTTTAAAGTGCGTGGACATAAGGTATCGAGCGGGAAAGATGATATAGACAGGCTTTTTACCCTTGTGGATAGAGCTTCAAGGAATGCGTTGAGAGAAGATAGACATTTTTGAAGTGCCTAAAGGTTGAAGTGAACTAAAGTGGCTAAAGTAAAAAGGTTTTACAGCGTTCAGCGTTACAGGGTAACAGTATAAACCTTTTATCCCTTTCCCCTAAACAGTTATTTCTTCAAAGCCTCTTATTTTATAATCAATCTCTCCCAGTCCAGCCTCATACGATTCTCTGATATAACCTATATCCATGCCTTGATAACCAAACAAGGTAGCACCGTAGGAATCCACTGCAACAGGGTCAACACAGAACACTAATCTCCGGGCACTCTCAACGTTATTATCAACATCCTCTAATCTTCCACCGGTTGGTCCATGTCGTCTTAAAGTCCTGAACGCGTCAAGAATAGTAAGGTCAACCTTAACTACTTTATTCAGGTCTGCAATTTTGGGATGTATATCTTTGTGAAGTGAGCCTCTATTACCGCCTACCATTCCCAATGTATTTTTAAGCGCCATAGATAAACGGGACGCACTATGTTGTTTTGCGATAGGAACATTTATCAAAACATCAGTTTCATCCTGATAAATCAACTCTTCATAAAACTTCCATGAATCAAGTACTTTACCGTCCGGTATCTCAATACTCTTGAAAAGCTCTCTGTTAACAAATCTAACCGCTGCACCCGCCTCTTTGGCCGCCTTTTTGATTCCACTATTTGTATATGAAGTATCCGGGTTTGATGCGCAGGTATGATCAAGCACTTTTACTCTATTTGCTCCGGCTTCCAGGCACATTCCGACCAGCGCAGCAACAACAAATGGATTTGTATTTACCGCATATTCCGGTTTCCTGTCCCACGCTATGTTCGGTTTTATAACAACGTTATCACCCCGGGAAACCAGTTTATCCATTCCACCAATGGCCGCTATCCCCCTTCTCACCATTTCCTTTATTACTGAACTTTCATCATTTCTTTCGTCAACATCACCATGAACAACAACCAGGCCCTTTTTAAAGCTATTCCTTTTCCACGCCTTCAAAGGTCTTGGCCTCTCAAATGAACTCAAATATGATAAACCGTAAAGGCCTGCTCCGACGGCAATGCCTGTCTTGAGAAAAGCCCTTCTTGAGATATTATCTTTCTTCATAATAAATCTGCCCCAGCTAGTCACCAGACTATGTAGTTGAATCCTTCAGGTTACGTATCTTACTTCAAATTTAACAAACCTAAACGTCCGCCCAGGCGGACGGCTACGATAAGATAGAAAAAGTCAAGATTTGTATAAAACAACTTTGGATATTTGGAGAGAAGGGATCTATTGTAAAGAGATGTGCATTCTATGCTTTTTCCGAGACCTTAATCAAACAAAGCATCCACAAACTTATCTGCATCAAATTCCTGAATGTCATCTATACTTTCACCAAGACCAACGTATTTTACAGGTATATCTATCTCTCTGCGCATTCCTAAAATAGCACCACCCTTAGCAGTACCATCAAGTTTGGATAGAAATATTCCCGTGACACCAACTGCTTCTTTAAATAATTTTGCCTGAGAAATGGCGTTTTGCCCTGTTGTTGCATCCAGGACCATGAGCACTTCATGCGGCGCATTTTCAATTTTTTTTGATATTACGCGCTTCATCTTTGTCAACTCATTCATTAAATTTTCGTGAGTGTGTAAACGTCCTGCTGTATCAACTATCAAAACATCGATCCCCCTGCTTATGCTGGCCTCAAGCGCATCGAACACAACTGCAGAGGGATCAGCACCGGACTGATGTTTTACTATATCAGCGCCAATTCTTTTACTCCATATATCCAGCTGTTCCGTCGCGGCGGCACGAAATGTATCACCGGCTGCCAACATTACTTTCTTGCCCTGTTTTATAAATAAATTTGCCAGCTTTGCAATTGATGTCGTCTTGCCAACACCATTGACACCTGCCACCATAATCACCGTTGGAGGAGCATGTGCAATTTTCAGTGAGGAACTGTCATCCTTAAGGCTTTGCTTGAGATCCTTTTTCAAGAAATCGTAAACACCTGTTGTGTCTTCAATTTCCTTAGATTTCCAGGCGTCCCTAATATCCTCTATTATTTTGGTCACCAGGCCGACCCCAATGTCGGACTCAAGCAATACAACCTCTAATTCCTCCAATACACCTTCGTCAATTTTTCTCTTGAATGAGAGTATATCCTTAAACTTAGAACTTATTTTACTGCGTGTTTTTGTAAGACTATTTTTAAGCTTTTGAAATGGAGACCACGATTTGCTTTTTACATCTTCTGCAGTTGTTGTTCCTGATTTTTTTTTTGAAAACCAACCCATAACTTTATCTACCAGGCATCGTCATATTACAACAAAAGGCGACATCCTTATAACATTCTAAACAAGTCTTAATTAGTTCAAGGCAGCAACCATATTGTTGCGTCTTTCCTTAATCTTGTCAACCAGGTCGTCACTTATCCTTATATTCCCTAGTGCTATATCTGGCTTTCTATTACCATGGCAATCCGAGCCGCCGGTAACAACAAGATCGTACTTTTTTGCAATCCGCTTATATCTCCTTACGGCATCCGGTTGATGTGTCGGATAATAAACCTCTATCCCCTGCAGACCGTATTCCACCATTTTTGGTATCAGTGTATCTCTCTTATTAACACCAGGATGTGCAAGTACAGGAACGCCATCAGAAGAAATTATAAGTTCTATAGCATCTTTTAATGTTAGCGCTTCCTTGGGCACATAAGCCGGCCCGTTATCAGAAAGATATTTTTGAAAACTCTCCCTAATACCGCTACAGTAACCTTTGCTACATAATACATCAGCTATGTGCATCCGCCCGGGCGACCCCTCTTTAGAAACATCAAAAACCTCCTGATGTTCTATATTCACACCCAAAGCCCTGAGTTTCTTTGTTATTTTCTTAATTCGTTCTACTCTTTCAGAACGTAACTCAGCTAATTTCTCTAAAAGGGCACTGTTCTTTATATCAACAAAATAACCTAAAAGATGAATATCTGTCGAACTATAATTAGAAGAGAGCTCTATTGCAGGAATAATATCTACTCCCTCCATGTTTCCAGCGATTTGAGCAATTTCTATAGCATCAACAGTATCATGATCGGTTATTGCAATCGTACGAAGATTAAGCTTTGACGCTTCTTTAACCACTTGTTCCGGGGACATGGTGCCATCTGAAAAGTCCGTATGAATATGCAAATCGCCTCCGGCCCTTTCTTCCGTTTCTAAAACATCTATACCTTTTATACTTGCGGCAGTTTTTTGTACCTTTTTACCGTTCTTTATATTTAGTGAATATATTTTATCTAATATACCATTTACGAATGTACCTGACTTTTCAGTACTATATTTTTTAGCTAAATCAATCGCCTCGTTGATAGATACCTTTGGCGGGATATCATCCATATAAAAAAGCTCATAACATGCCAGCCTCAGGATATTTCTGTCCACAACCGGCATCCTTTGTAATTCCCAATTTTCAGAAATACCAGTTATCTTTTTATCTATTTCTTTTATTTCCTGAATACATCCTCTTACCAATTTTATGGCAAAATCACTTACTTCGGCTTCTTTACCCTGTTCAATACAGAAGGCATCTACCTCGTCTATAACGTCATTACCACGAATCTCTAATTGATAAAGAACCTGTAATACAATTTCTCGGGATCGCGTTCTTTTCCGCATCCATAAATCTCCATAAAAAATACTATTTTATTTCATCCAACAGATTCACCATCTCCAGGGCTGTAAGTGCAGATTCAGCACCCTTGTTGCCAACCCTGGCTCCAGCTCTATCTATAGCTTGTTCCAACGTCTCCGTTGTGATAACGCCATAAATTGTTGGTATGCCTGTTTGAAGTCCTACTTGAGAGATGCCCTTTGCGGATTCACTGGATACATAATCAAAATGGGGAGTCTCGCCACGTATTACCGCCCCGAGACAGATTATAGCATCATAATTAGCATTTTTGGCTAATTTCATAGCCGTAATAGGCAGCTCACATGCTCCCGGAACCCAAAACACATCGATATCATCTTCCTTTGTGCCATGTCTAACGAGACAGTCTTGAGCACCTTCCAACAACCTCTTTGTAATAAAACTATTAAATCTGCTAACAACTATTCCGAAGGTCTTATTCTTACCGACAAGGTTACCTTCAAATGTTTTTCCCATGGAATTGTCTCCTAATTAAGAGAAAGAGTGACAAGGCTTTAGAAGCAATGTTATCAAAAACGAATAACCCTTGCAAGGCTTTTCTAATACCCCTTTAGAGCACACTACTCGCTTCGACGTGTGCAAATTAGGCGAGCTAGCCGCTATAAGCTCACGAATATTTCAGCCAATTGCGTATGGCCATGAATTATATTGAATCTTGTAATTTAAACCTCTTCTTAGTATTATAATCACACCTTAAACAAAGTAATTTCAGGTGTAGCAACCGCCTTGTCCAAAGTTTGAGGTTATGGTAATTGTATTTTTGCAAGTGCAAACTCCCGGTAAATTAGCAGTGTATATATTTGCCAGAAACCTGCTATCAAGCCTGCAACAGTTAATTACAAAAATCAACAATACCGTTTAAAAAGATTGCTTTTTATAGATCACGATTTACAGGACTACACTAAATGCCAGAAGCAGCCGAAGAAGAAAACCTCAAAGAAAAAAGATTACCCATAACCGAACATCTTGAAGAATTGAGATCAAGGATTATAAAGTCGATCATCATCGTTATTGGTCTATTCTTTATCAATTGGTTCTTTAAGGCAAAAATCCTTGATATCGTCAAAAAGCCTCATAGCATCACTATGAAAAATCTTGGGCTTTCGCAATCGCTTCAAGTACTGAGCTATCAGGAAGGTTTTTATGCTTATATAAAGCTGTGTTTGATCACCTCTGTTTTTATGGCATACCCTATAATCTTATATCAGGTCTGGAGATTTGTAGAAGCAGGTCTATTTAAAAAAGAGCGTAGATATGTAAAGACCTTCGCTCCAATTTCATACGTTGCATTCGTAACAGGCGTATTATTCGGGTATTATTTCTTAATACCTTATGGCCTTCAATTCCTGATAAAAATATTAGGAGGAGGCGTACAGCCAATGATAACAATGAGTCAGTATATCTCGCTGGTCACGATGCTGACACTCGCACTTGGAATTGTTTTTCAGCTACCCCTTGTAATGTTGTTTATTTCAAAGATCGGAATGCTGAAGGCAGAAGATTTTATTAAATGGCGTTTATATGCAATACTCATTATATTTATCCTTGCCGCAGTAATAACACCACCGGATCCGTTTACGCAGGTCATGACAGCCTTACCCATGATCATTCTCTACGAAGTTGGTATTCTTGCCATTAGACCTACAAAGAAAGCGGTTCAGCGATTTGGTATATTATTAGGCGTAGGTATCTTACTAGTATATGTTGTTTTTTTAGTTTTCACACTTCCAACAAAAGCAACTTTTGTGGAATCAACAGGCGTTGTTAAAATACTTCCAGATGCTAGTACAAATTGGCAATCATTGTCATCAGAATCTAAAATCCACAATGGTGCTATACTGAAGACGGAAAAAGACAGCATAGCGTCCTTCCTCCTCAAAGATGGCACTTATGTCATAATGGATGTTAATACAAAAATCAAGTTTGTTAAAAGCAGAAACCTTAATCTTATAGAG
>CAXMPV010000126.1:0-5748 GCA_964195175.1 uncultured Thermodesulfobacteriota bacterium
AGTATGGTTTTTTCATTACAATAACATTATATAATAATGGCATAAACCAAAACAACTTCATACTCTAATCGTTTAAATGAAAAAATACCCAATTTCTAAATCTGGTATTTTTGTAATTGCAATAATGGCAATTATTTACACGAAGACGTGTGTTCTTGGCGCACAGGAACTTAGCACGTCATGGTCGGCCTTCCGTCATGATTCCATGAATACTGGACGAAGCTCAATGCAAGGGCCTGAGAATAACCGTCTTAAATGGAGTTTTGAAACCGGTGGCAGTGTTGATTCATCTCCGGTGCTTGACCACAACGGAACAATTTACATAGGCTCACAGGACAAGAACCTTTATGCACTGAAGCAGGATGGCACACGTAAATGGTCATACGATATTGGAACCAAGATATTTTCAACTCCTGCAATAGATTTAAATAACGTTATATATGTATGTGCATGGAATGGCAAATTACTTGCTTTAGACTTGGAAGGTAAACCCAGATGGAGTGCACAAATAAAAGGTCGGATCGCTTCATCCCCTGCAATTTCTGCTAAAGGTAATATTTTCATCTGCTCAGACAATTACTACGTATACAAGGTAAATTCCGCAGGAAGAATTTTATGGGCTTTTGCTACACACAAGTATGTAGATTCTTCCCCCGCAATCGACAACGATGGTACTGTATATTTTGGGTCAAATGATCGTTATGTATACGCTCTTGATCCCGATGGCAAGCTCAAGTGGCGCTTCAAAACAAAAGGACAGATAACTTCATCTCCGGCAATTGGACCGGACGGCACTATTTATCAAGGGTGTAATGACGGCAGGTTATATGCTTTGAATCCTGACGGTACTCAAAAGTGGTATTTCCAGACAAAAAAATGGATTGATTACTCACCGGCCGTCAGCAAGGAGGGAAATGTATACTTTGGATCGAACGATGGAAGCCTGTATGCACTCAGTTCAGGTGGCATTTTACAATGGACTTTCAGAACCAATGGAGTTATAACTTCTTCTCCAGCAATTGATTCGGATGGAAACATTTTTTTCGGATCCTGGGATAAGAAACTATATGCTCTTGATCCTGATGGAACGTTTTTGTGGAGTTTCACTACAGGTGGAATAGTAAAGTCCTCACCGGCTATTGGGCCGGACAGGACTCTATATTTTGGCTCAAGCGATGGCAATCTTTATGCTATTGGTGATGAATAAGAAATAAGGCTTTCATAATATTAAGTCAACTCTGGATTCCTCCAGAAATGGAGGTAAAAACTACGCTTTCACTGAAAATCCATTCTCCTTTACCGAGGATTAAATTTATGTATAAAAAAGCATTTATCATTTTAGGCATTACACTTTTTTTAGTTGCTGGTTTTAGAGTTCACTTTTCTCATGCAGAATCAGCTGATCCTCCGTGGCAGATGTTTCGGCATAATTTGAGACATACCGGTGTAAGCCCTTTTAAAGGGGCACAAACCAACAACCTCAAATGGAAATTTGCAGTAGAGAAAAGGATTACATCCTCACCTGCAATTGGGAAAGACGAAACAATATATTTTGGATCGGTAGATGGTAAACTTTATGCGGTAAGCCCTGATGGCAAACTCGTCTGGGCTTATCAGACAGGAGGAGAAGTAACTTCATCTCCTGCTATTGGGATTGACGGCACAATATATGTCGGTTCAAGGGACAAAAAACTTTACGCAATAAATCCAGATGGTACTCTCAAGTGGACCTATGAAACAGAAGGTGAAATCTACTCATCACCTACTATAGACAAAAACAACTACATTTATTTCGGATCTGCAGACGGTACTCTTTACGCAACGGATGTATATGGAAAACTTAAATGGAATTTCAAGAACAAGATATACAGCTCTATAAGTTCTTCACCTGCTATCGGACCTGATGGAAACATCTACTTTCTCATAAGCAAAGGTATTGTTTTTGCCTTAGATGCCGATGGCAAGTTTAAGTGGAGCGTGAGGATTGGCAGCAATATTTATCAGTCATTCTCTTCGCCTGCTGTAGGAGAAGACGGAGTTGTTTATGTTGGATCAGAAAATGGAATTTTTTATGCAATTAATCCTGATGGTACGATAAAGTGGAGGGTTAATACCGGAAAGAGCGTTCAATCCTCACCAGCATTAGACAGTGACGGAACATTGTATTTCGGCTCTTACAACAAGGAAATATACGCAATCAACTCCAACTGCACCCTTAAATGGAAATTCAAGACTAACGGCTGGATTGAATCATCACCGGCAGTAGACTCAGAGGGAACTACCTACATCGGTTCTACCGATGGCAGTCTTTATGCCATAGATACAAATGGAGAGTTGAAATGGAGTTACCAGGCGGGTGGTTGGATTGAATCTTCACCATTAATCGGTTCAGACGGTACAATATATTTTGGTTCAAATGATAATCATTTGTACGCAATCGGTAACTAAAATTTACTAACAATAATCAAGGCAGGTATAATTATGATAATTGTAATGAAACCCACTGCAGATCAGAGTGAAATAGATCATGTAGTTGAAAAAGTTGAAGAAGTTGGATGCAAAACGACACTATTGGAAGGTACCAATAGGAAAGTAATTGCCGTAATCGGTGATAAGCGCGACATTCCTCCTGAATACTGGGACACTATACCCGGGGTAGAAAAAGCAGTCCCGATCTTGACCCCATACAAACTAGCAAGTCGTGAAGTCAAAAAAGATGATACTGAAATCAAGATTAATGATCAGGTTTTAGGCGGCAAGAAGATCGGCGTAATCGCCGGGCCTTGTGCGGTAGAGAGTCAGGATCAGATTAATTTTATAGCAGAAGGAGTGAAGAAAGCAGGTGCTATTGCATTAAGGGGAGGAGCTTTTAAACCAAGGACCAGCCCCTATTCCTTCCAGGGGCTTAAAGAAGAGGGGCTTGAGTATCTTGCCCGGGCAAGAGAGGCGACAGGACTGGCTATAGTGACTGAAATACTCAGTCCGGAACATATAGACATAGTGAGCGACTATGTTGATGTATTGCAGATTGGAACGAGAAATATGGCTAACTTCCTCTTACTGGAGGCAGTCGGTAAATGTAAAAAACCGGTCATTCTAAAGCGTGGAATGTCAGCCACTTTAGATGAGTTTTTACTTGCAGGCGAATATATCCTTTCACACGGCAACCCGAATGTTATTTTGTGTGAAAGAGGAATAAGAACGTTTGAAACACATACTAGATTTACCTTGTCATTAAGTATTGTACCTCAACTGAAACTATTGACACATCTACCTGTTATAGTCGACCCCAGTCACGGTACAGGAGTGCGGGAACTGGTAGCTCCAATGTCCAAAGGGGCAATCGCTGTCGGCGCTGATGGATTGATATTGGAAGTCCACAAAGACCCGGAAAAGTCTTTTGTTGACGGCCCTCAGGCACTGACAATTGAGAGTTTTGGAGATTTGATGAGAGAATCTGCTGCAGTTGCAGAAGCGATAGGAAGAGAGATTTAAAGCTGATGGCAAGAAATAGCAGGCATGGAAGGAACGGATCAACAAATTGAGGAGAAGAGATAAGGAAGTCGCAAGCTATACAGAGGTGGAAGAGTTACTGTCTAATGCATTAGTTGGAAGACTGGGTACATGCTTCAATAACATACCGTATATCACGCCTGTCAATTTTGTATATGATGATAATAAGATATATTTTCATAGCGCACATGAAGGACGGAAGATTGAAAATATAAAACACAATCAGCAGGTGTGCTTTGAGACAGACGAAATGATATCAATTATTCCCGGCATGCGCATGCCATGCGGATCCAGAACTAAGTACAAAAGCGTAATCGCATTTGGCGAGATAAGAGTAGTTGCTGATATTGACGAAAAAACCGTTGCCTTAAATAAGCTAATTGAAAAATATGCACCTGAGGCACCGAGACTTCCCGACTCATCAGACGCAGCAGAGAGAACAAATGTACTCGTAATCGATGTAAAAGAGATTACAGCAAAGCAGGGCTGAGTCTTTACATTTCACATAATTCCTCTATATTAATTGCTGCAATTTCTCTATAATGGAAAACTTTAATCCTTTGGACTCTTACTTAAGATCAGAGAAGATGGATGATTATTTTGCGACTTTAGATTTTAATGATTTAATAATTTTAAAATACAGGTGAAAATATAATGGTAAAAAGAAACGAAAATATCAAAAAATTGCAGGCAGGATATCTATTTCCTGAAATTGGAAGACGTAAAAAAGCACTTTTAGAAAAAGAGCCGGATGCTAAATTAATAAGTCTTGGCATTGGAAACACTACCGAACCCCTGACTGCACATATTGTTGAAGGGCTTAACAAAGAGGTAAATAAACTTGGTACATCTGAAGGATACACTGGATATGATGATGATGCACAAGCTCAAGCGTTCTTAGACAAATTAAAAACCAGAATCTCAAAGAATTGGTATAACGGTATTATAAGTCCTGAGGAGATCGTTGTTTCAGATGGATCAAAACCTGATTGCGGAAGACTCTTTTTCCTATTTGGCAATGATGTGTCAATTGCAGTCCAGGATCCTGCGTATCCGGTATATGTAGATGGATCAGTAATGATTGGTGCAACCGGTGGATATAATTCCGACACAGAAGAATTTGATGGTATTGAATATATGAGGTGTACCGCAGAGAACGATTTCTTTCCTGATTTATCAAAAGCAAAAAGAACAGATTTGATTTATATATGCTCACCTAACAATCCGACAGGTGCTGTTGCAACAAAAGAAGAACTTAAAGAGCTGGTTGATTTTGCAAGAAAGAATAAATCAATAATCATTTTTGATGCAGCATATTCCGAATTTATTAAAGAAAAAAACCTGCCAAGATCAATCTTCGAAATTGAAGGTGCCAGGGAGTGTGCTATTGAGGTCAGTTCCTTGTCAAAGCCTGCCGGATTTACCGGTGTCAGACTCGGCTGGACAATTATTCCAAAAGAGCTGAAATTTGATGATGGAGAAAGCGTAGGTAAAGACTGGCAGAGAGTAATGGGTACACTATTTAATGGTTCATCAAATGTTGCTCAATGGGGAGCGATTGCAGCTCTGTCAGAAACCGGACTATCTGAAATAAAGGAAACAGTGAACTATTATATGGAGAACGCTAAAATTATCAAAGATGGACTGGAGGGGTTGGGTATAAAAACTTATGGAGGAGTTAATTCTCCTTACATCTGGGCAGCATTTCCCGGTAAAAAGTCCTGGGATGTTTTCGAAGACATCCTTACCAAAGCACATGTTGTCACAACACCTGGTGCGGGTTTTGGTAAAGCTGGCGAAGGATTTGTTAGATTCTCAGCATTTGGGAATACCAGTGACATCAAAGAAGCGGTTAAAAGGTTACAAGAAAACTTAAAATAATTTAGTATCTGAATCTGAGCCATATTTATTAGCGTAGCGGAAACCTTCAGGTTTCCATTTCTATTATTAAGTGCATAAATGGAAGGCTAAAGCCATTCCGCTACGTACTACAAATTACAACTATGAAAAAACGATTATTTAGTGGTATTCAACCTAGCGGCGAAGTCCACATCGGAAACTATCTGGGCGCAATCAAGAATTGGATAAGTCTACTTGATGACTATGATTGTATCTTCTCAATCGTCGACTATCATGCAATTACGATTGAGTACGATCCCGGTATAATGCAGGAGAGGATCATAAATGCCGCGGCAACAAACATTGCCGCTGGTCTGGATCCTGACCGATGTATTA